>NZ_JBLVOL010000018.1:33005-48785 GCF_053543755.1 Achromobacter semiaridum
CCCAATTTCTGGCCCGAACGCACACCGGACGGCCCGTTCCGTCTTTTTTTTACGCCCGCGAAAAATGAAATTTAGCGGTCAGCGCGATTCGCGCAGTCTTTAATCAAAGGAGCGGGGCCATGCCGGGAGTAGCAGGGCGCTCCGGACGTAGGCCCAAGCCGGTAGATAAGAAGCTGGCCGCCGGAAATCCGGGAAAGCGCAAATTAAATACTGATCAGCCCGACTTTACGCTGGTCCGGACAGTGGATTGTCCAGAGTGGATGGGGGAGTTTGGCCGTGCCTTGTGGGACACCGTGGTGCCGCAGTTATGCGGCCAACGGCTGATCCTCGCCACCGACGTGCAAAATCTAGAGGTGTACTGCGCTGCCTACAACCAGTTTCGCGAAGCGGAGCAGCACATAGCGCGGAACGGCCTGGTCGTGGATGGCGCCCAGGGTGGCGCGGTAAAGAATCCAGCTTTGACGGCAAAGAACGAGGCAGTCAAGCAGATGGCAACTTATGGGGCGATGCTCGGCCTGGACCCGTCCAGCCGTCAGCGTTTGATTGGTCCCAAGAAGCCCAACGAGAAAAACCCGTTTGCGGCGCTCCTGGGCGGGGGCTGATGTATGGCGGCGCCGCAGTATCCCCGGGTAGCGCAGGCGCTGAAATTTGCAAAGAATGTCGTCAAGGGAAAGGTGCCTGCATGTCGGTACGTGGTGCTGGCGTGTCAACGCCACCTTGACGACCTGGCAGCGTCCAAGGCAGCGAGTTATCTCTACCGCTTCAACGCGGCGGAGGCAGAAAAAAAGCTCGCTTTGATCGAACTCATGCCCCACACAAAGGGAGAGTGGGCCTTTAAACAACAGTCGGTCACGCTGGAGCCGTGGCAGAAATTCGGATTGGCGTGCACTTTCGGCTGGGTTCACAAGAAGGGTGGCCTTCGTCGGTTTCGAGAGTCGTACTGGGAAGTTCCCAGAAAGAACGGTAAGAGTGTTATCGCGGCTGGCGTCGGCATTTCGATGTTTGCAGCCGACAACGAGTTCGGCGCTGAGGTGTACTCGGGCGCGACCACTGAAAAGCAGGCCTGGGAGGTTTTCCGGCCGGCTCGCTTGATGGTTCAGCGTTCTCCCGGCCTGGTTGAATACTTAGGCATCGAGGTAAACGCGCAGGCCTTGGCCCGCCCGGAAGATGGAAGCCGGTTCGAGCCGATCATTGGCAACCCTGGCGATGGTGCATCGCCATCTTGCTCAATCGTGGACGAGTACCACGAGCATGATTCAGCGGTTCTGTACGAAACGATGCTGACCGGCATGGGAGCGCGCCAGCACCCCCTGATGTTCATCATTACGACCGCTGGCGCCAACATCGAAGGCCCGTGCTACGACAAGCGGCGGGAAGTCATCGAGATGCTGGAGGGGCTTGTCCCGAACGATGAGCTGTTTGGGTGGATATGGACCCTGGACGAAGGCGACGATTGGACAGATCCCAGGGTGTTGGCGAAAGCAAACCCCAATATGGGCGTGTCGGTGTATGCCGAGTACCTAATCAGCCAGCAGCAGCGCGCAATCAAGCAGGCTAGGTTCACCAATACCTTCAAGACGAAGCACCTAAACCTGTGGGTGACCGCCAAAACTGGATTTTTCAACCTTCAGCAGTGGGAAGCCTGCAAAGACGAGACGCTGCGCCTTGAGGATTTCGAGGGCGAAAGTTGCTTTCTTGCGTTCGACCTCGCGCGCAAGCTGGACATGAACAGCATGGCGCGTGTTTTTTGCCGGGTCATCGACGGCAGGCGCCACTATTTCAGTGTGGCGCCACGTTTTTGGGTTCCCGAAGATACCGCGAACGACTCGGACAATCGGCGCATGGCCGAGCGCTTTCAAAAGTGGGTGAACACGGGCCATCTGTACACGACGGATGGCGCGGAAATCGACTATCGGGAGATTCTTGCGGAGGCTGTGGATGCACACAGCCGCAATCCCGTTGAGCAATCGCCGATTGACCCGAGCGGCGCGACAAACCTATCGCACCATCTGGACGATGACGGACTCTCGCCCGTCACCATCGTGCAGAACTACACAAACATGAGCGATCCCATGAAGGAACTCGAGGCGGCCATTCGCTCGGGCCGCTTTCATCACGACGGGAATCCAATCATGACATGGTGCATTGGAAACGTCATCGGCAAGCACTTGCCGGGTAATGACGACGTTGTTCGACCTATCAAACAGGGCAACGACAACAAAATCGACGGCGCTGTGGCGCTGATTATGGCGGTTGGCCGCGCAATGCTGTCAGACCGTGGCGGTTCGGTGCTGGATAACCTGACCGATGACGACATTCTGGTGATGTGACATGAAGAATCTGCTGATTGATGCGGCTGGCCTGGCTGGCTTTTGCTGCGTGGCGACCGGGGTGTATGTGCAATTCGGTGCCGGCCCCGCACTTCTGGCCGCCGGTTCCTTGCTGCTCGCATTTGCGCTGCGCGCCGCTGCCGGGGGGAAGCGATGATCTTGTCTTCGCTTTTTGAAGGGCGCAGCCTGGAAAGCCCCTCTGTGCCGCTGACTGGCCAGAACCTGCAAGAGTACTTGCACGGGGAAGGCAAGCGCATCGCAGTGACGCCGGAGGCGGCTCTTTGCCTGTCAGCGGTATATGCGTGCCACTACGTGCTGTCCAGCAACGTGGCGCAGCTGCCTGCGGTCGTTCTGCGCCGTCAAGGGAACCGGATAGAACCAGCGACCGACCATCCGGCTTTTGATCTGATCCATTCCAAGCCGAACGACTGGCAAACCAGCTACAAATGGCGCGAGACGAAGCAGCATCACGTCTTGGGTTGGGGAAATGGCTACACGCGGATCGTGAGACGCCGTTCCGGCGAACTTCAGTCACTGGAGTTCTGCTTGCCATGGGCTACCACGCTGATTAAGCCCGCTGGGCGATGGATCTATAGCACGACGGACGAAGATGGCAAGGCGATGGCCGTGGCGCCGGAAGACATGGTGCATATCCGCGCATTGGGCTCGTCTGGCCGAATGGGCAAGAGCATCATCCAGCAGCACGCTGACATGCTCGGGTTGGGCCTCGCTGCGCAGCGGTATGGGCGAGAATTCTTTGAAGGTGGTGGCCGCCCGACCGGAATTCTCACCGTCAAGGGCGACCTCAACAAAGATACCTGGGGGCGGCTGCGGGAGTTCTGGAGTAAGGCTGTGTCGCGGCTTATCCAGTCGGAGAACAAAACGCTTCTGCTGCCGGCAGACCTTGACTATCGCGCGCTGACCATTCCGCCAGAGGCCGCGCAGTTCCTTGAAACGCGAAAGATGAACCGCACTGAGATCGCGGCCATCTATAACGTGCCAGCGGACATGATCAACGATCTGGAGCGCGCCACCAATTCGAACATCACGGAGCAGAGCATTCGCTTCGTGCGCTACTCGATGATGCCTTGGGGCGTGAATTGGGAGCAGGAACTCAACAGCAAGCTGTTCACACCCGCCGAGCGACGCGCCGGCTACTACGTCAAGCTGAACCTTGCCGGACTGCTGCGCGGTACGCCGAAAGAGCGGGCGGAGTTCTATCACGCGGCCATCACTGATGGCTGGATGGACCGTAATGAGGTCCGCGCCCTGGAAGACCTCAGCCCCCGTGAAGGGCTGTCGGATTTGCTTATCAGCGTCAATGCTAAGCCGGCCGCTGAGGTCGGAAAGCCGCCGGCAAACCCGCCGGCTGAAAGCCAATAGGGACAACCATGAAAGACCTTGAAATGCGCACGCTGGGCAACCAGCCGTGTGAGCTTCGCACGTCTGGCGAAGGTGAAACGGAGCGCCCGCAGATCGCTGGCTACGCCGCAGTGTTCAACACGCGTAGCGCGCTGCTCTTCGGCACGTTCGTGGAGGAAATTGCCCCTGGCGCGTTCGATGACGTCATGGGCGATGACGTACGGGCGCTCTTCAATCACGACCCGAATTTCGTCCTGGGGCGTACGCGAAGCAACACGCTGCGGCTGGAGATTGACTCTCGTGGCCTCGCCTACACCATCGACCCACCGGAAACGCAGACGGTCCGCGATCTCGTACTGACGCCGCTGAAACGCGGAGACGTGACTGGATCGAGTTTTGGCTTTCGCGTCGCGCCGGATGGCGACGAGTGGCGCCGCGAAGGCGAAATCATCGTCCGAACGATCCACAAGCTGGCTGAACTGCGCGACGTGTCGCCGGTCACGTACCCAGCTTATGGCGATAGCCACGCCGCCCAGCGTTCGCTGGAAAGCTGGAAGAAGATGGCCGAAAGCGTCCAGGATCTGGCCGCCAAAGCTGTACACGAGCGTCGCGCACGCGAGCGCTTCCTTGAACTGACATCTCTCACATCAATTTAATCGGAGTCGATATGACCCTTGCAGAACTGAAGCAAAAACGTGCGCGGATCGCTGCTGAAATGCGCACGTTCCACGACGCTCAAGGCGAAACCGCCTGGGGCGACGAGCAGCGCTCCAAATGGGACGGCATGAAGGCCGACCTGAAGAAGCTGGACGAGCAGATTCAGCGCGAAGAAGAATTGCGCGATACCGAGCAGCGTTACGTCGAAGACAACGCCGGCAAGTTGGCAGCGGAAGCCGCCGCTGCGGCGGGCAACGGAAGCCCCGACGAGCAGCGCACCCAGGCATTCATCAAGTTCGTGCGTCATGGCGCAGGCGAACTGACCTCGGAAGAGCGCAAGATGTTGCTGGAAGCCCGCGCTCAGGGCGTGACTGGCCCGGAGAAGGGTGGCTACACCGTTCCGACGACGTTCCTGGCTAAGGTGCAGGAATCCATGAAGCAGTACGGGGGCATCGCCAGTGTCGCGCAGGTGCTGGTTACTGACGGCGGCAATCCGATCGAGTGGCCTACGAGTGACGGCACCAATGATGAAGGCGAGCTGATCGGCGAAAACACCGACGCCGGCGAAAAGGACGTGGAATTCGGCATGGACGCACTGGGCGCCCACAAGCTGACCTCCAAAGTGATTCGAGTGTCGAACGAGCTGCTCTCGGACTCGGGCATCGATATGGAGATGTACTTGGCGGGTCGCATCGCCTCGCGTATCGGCCGTGCCGAATCCCGCCTGATCGTCATGGGTACGGGGACCGGCTCGCCCGCCCAGCCCAAGGGCTTGGCCGCGTCTGCCTCTGTCGGGAAACAGACCACCGCTGCGGGGGCTTTCACCTGGAAGGAAGTGAACGGCTTGATTCACTCTATCGATCCGGCCTACCGCAATGCGCCCAAGTTCCGCTTGGCGTTCAACGACGCCACGCTGCAAGCCCTGGAAGAAATGGAAGACGGCAATGGCCGCCCGCTGTGGATTCCTGGTCTCGACTCCAACGCGCCGGCCCGGCTGCTCAAGTACCAGTACGTGATCGATCAAGCCATTCCGTCGGTGGCCGCCGGTGCGAAGTTCATGTTCGCGGGCGACTTCGATCAGTTCATCCTGCGCCGCGTTCGCTACATGGTGCTCAAGCGCCTGGTGGAGCGCTACGCCGAATATGACCAGACCGGTTTCCTGGCTTTCCACCGCTTCGGGTGCGTGTTGCAAGACACTGCGGCCATCAAGGCATTGCAGGGCAAGGCTGCCTAACTACTTTCGGGGCGGGCTGAGCAATCGGCCCGCTGACCTCAATGCTCGATTTGGAAGAAGTTCGAGAGCAGCTGCGCATTGAAGCCGAGGACACCAGCGATGTATTGCTGGGTCGGTACGTGGGCGCGGCTGTGCGGAGATTCCAGGCGCGGACACTTCGTCAGCTTTTCAAAACTGCGGCGGATATTCCTGAACCTGCTCCTGCCAACGCGCTGGTTCTTGAAGATGATGTGGTGCTGGCGCTGCTTTTGCTCATCGGTCACTGGGACAAGAACCGCGAGGCCGCCACCGATCTCGAGCTTGCCCCGATCCCGTACGGCTTCGAGGAACTGGCCGCGCCATACCGTTGGTGGCCGGATTAGGAGGGACCATGCAAAAAGCAGGCAACCGCAACCGCCGAGTGCCGATTCTTCGTCGCGAAGAGGGCAGAGACGCTGCAAACGAGCCGCTTGAGCGGTGGACGGTCGTGGGGAAGGCCTGGGCCTCCATACGCTTCGTCTCGGGCGTGGCGGCGATCAAGGCGGGCGCTGAGCAGGAGATTGCCAAAGCCAGTGTACGTCTCCCGTATAGACGCGACGTGGTGATGGGGATGCGCATCACGCGGGGGGCGGATACCTACGTGGTGGATGCGGTCCTCCCCGATGAAGAGCGCCGGCAACATGTTGACCTTGTTTGCCGCTTGCTATCTGCGAGGGAGACTTGAGCGATGAGACAGGCCAGAAAGCACAGCGCCCGTTCGGTCGCGTTCTCGTTTGAGGGCGACATTGCCGGCCAGGTCGCCGCGTTTGTTAAGCAGGTGCAGGAAGAAGCGGTGCGCCCGGCGGCACACGCGATGGCAGTTGTTCTCTATGACGAAATGCGGGCGCGGGTTCCGTTCCATATGGGAAAGCTCCGGGCTGCTATCTATCGCTGGTTCGATGCGTCCGATTCCGGCCCGGATAGAAAAACCTACTTGGTTGGCGTGAATAAAAGCAAGGCTCCCCACTGGTGGCTGGTCGAGCATGGCCATTGGCGCAAATACGCCGTGCTGAGGCGGCCTGACGGCTCGTACGTCACGCTGAAGGACCAGCCGCTAAAAACGCCTGTCTTCGAGCCGGCGCAACCGTACCTGCGGGTATCGATCGATGCGAAGCTAGGCGCAGCGGTTGAGGCTGGGCGGCGCCGAATGGCGGAAAAGCTCGGGGAGATTCTGAATGCTTGAGCCGATGATTGTTGCCGCCCTTGCCCCTCTTGTGGAGGGCCGCGTATTTCCCGATACCGCAGCCGGCGACACGCCCATGCCGTTCATGACGTACCAACAGGTCGGGGGGCGCGATGTCGTGTTTGTGGACGGGGAAACGGCGGACAAGCAGGGCGCTCGCGTCCAGATCAATGTCTGGGCGAAGTGCCGCCTGAACGCATCCGGCCTGATTGCGGCTGCCAGGGCGATCCTGTGCGGGGCGCCGACGTTTGCTCGGCCCGAGGGTGGACCGGTGTCCCTCACGGACCCGATCACCGGGTTCAAGGGCGCCACGCAGGATTTCATGATCTGGCACGACACGCTATGACGACACCTCATGTATCCACCGGCTCTACGGTCGGTGTCAGCGCCGTCCTTCCGTCCACGTTGACGCGCTCGGCGTTCGACGCATTGGCCTATACGCCTGTCCGTGGCGTCCGGGTGCTGAGCAGCCTGGGCAAGTCGTATCAGAACGTTCCCTTTCACCCCATTGGCGCGGCGGTCCCTTATCAGCGACGTGTTGCCCAGGCCGCCGCTTCGCTACCGCTGGAGATGTACCGCCTGGTCGATCCGGGCCAGGCCTTGCTGCGCGCAGCGCTTGATTCTGAATCCAGCTTCAGCTTTCGCGTAACGGTTCCGGGTATCGGGCATCACTATTTCACCGCCCGCGCCTCTAGCCGAATGCTGGGCATCGGTGGCGGCACCGATATCGCTGTCACCAGCGTAGCGCTCGAAATCGACAGCCCGATTTTTGAGCCGCCGTAATCCTCTTTGATGGCCCGCTGGGCCGAGACCGCCCCTTTGTGGGGCAACACCACACAACCCGCCTCGTGCGGGTTTTTTTCGTCCCGAGATAGGAAGCCCACAATGTCAGTATCCCTCCCCAATGGCGTGATCATCGCGCTGGCGACCGCATATGGCGCGTCGAAGAACATCACCGCTCTGACCAATGCCAATCCGGCCGTTGCGACCAGCGCCGCTCACGGCATCACCAATGGCGCGCTTGTCGAAGTGAAGTCCGGCTGGCAGAAGATCAATGAGCGCATCGTACGTGTCGCCGAGGCCGCCGCTGGCGCCTTCTCGCTGGATGGCATGAATACGTCCTCCCTGGTGCAGTTTCCCGCAGGCACCGGCGCCGGCTCCGTGCGTGAAATCACGGCGTTTACGCAGATCACGCAGATCCTGGAAACCAGCACGTCCGGCGGCGAAATGCAGTTCGCCACGTACAGCTTCCTGGAAAACGATTTCGAAGCGCAGATCCCGACGCAAGCCAGCGCGCAATCGCTCGCGCTGACCATTGCCGACGATCCGACGTTGGCCGGCTACAAGGCGCTGCAAGCCGCTGCGGAGACCCGTGAAGTGCGCGCCCTGCGCATCACGTTCCCGAACGGTTCGATGATTCTCTACAACGGCTATGTGTCGTTCAACGAGACGCCGACCATGACCAAGGGCGAAGTGATGGGCGTGCAGGCCACGTTCTCGCTGCTGTCGCGCCCCGTGCGCTACGCCGCCGCATAAGTGAACCGCGAACCTGCCGCCCGTATTGGTCGGCAGCGCGAACCAAACACCCTCTCGGAGTACATCCCATCATGGCAAAGACAAAATTCACCCTCAATCCGGCCCCCACGTTCAAGAAGAAGGTTCCGTTGCCCGTCCCCGGCGCGGGCTATGAAGATGTGGAGTTCACCTTCAAGCATCGCACCAAGGAAGAATTCAAGCAGTTCGCCGAAGGACTGGCAGAACGCACCGATGACGTCCAGCTCTTGCTGGACATTGCGTGCGGCTGGGAACTGGACGATGCCTTTGACCAGGAGAACATCGAACGCCTGGTTCAGGGCTACGTCGGTTCCGCGCGTGCCGTGCTGGGCGCCTACATCGACGAACTCAGCAAGGCGCGCCTGGGAAACTAAAGGCGCTGGGCGCCGCCCTCTACGAGAAGGCGCCCGACCCGCGGGAGCTGGCGGCATTCGGGCTTACTTCGGACGATGTGGCCGGCGATCCAGTCGACATATGGCCGGAGAACGAAGCCGCGTTCATGCTGTTCTTCGCGATGCGCTCGCAATGGCGCATCGGTATGGGAGGGGCGACGGGATTGGACTACTGCGCCCTGTTCCACAAGATGGATCGCCTGAACCTCACGTCAGAGCAGTACGAAGAGTTGGAAGAGCAGGTGCGCGTCCTTGAGTTTGCCGCCCTGGAAGAGATAAACCGGAAGTAGCCCGCCACGAGCGGGCATTTTTCATTTGGGCTGACCATGGCGAAAGTTATTGCGGAAGGCGTCATTGCCGTCACCGGTGACACCTCCGGCTTGTCTGCCGCGATGGCGGACGTTGCGCAAGAAACGGGCAAGGCGAAGAGGTCGTTGGATAGCCTGGGGCGCGGTGCGTCGGCCAGTCTTAACAAGGCGGCCGATAGCAGCAGCCAGGCTACCAAGAAGATTGAGCGCTCCACGCAGAGCCTCATCGGACAGATTGAGCGGCAGATCGCCGTAACCGAGGCGGGCGCTCGTGGCACGGCGGCCTACTTTCAGGAAATCGCCAAGCAGCGAGGCGTTGACGCCAACCAGCTCAAGCCCTATCTGGATCAACTGAACGCGGTTACGGCTAAGCAGACTCAGGCCAAAGTGGCGTTGGCCTCCACCGAGCCGGTTATGCAGCAATTGGGCATGTCTGCAAAGGCGACGGCGGCGGCGATGCGCGGTGTGCCGGCGCAGTTCACCGACATCATCACGTCCCTTCAGGGCGGCCAACGGCCCATGACTGTGATGCTTCAGCAGGGTGGGCAGCTCAAGGACATGTTTGGCGGGATTGGACCCGCAGCGCGAGCCATGGGAACTTACATCCGTGGCCTTATCAGCCCCATGACGCTGGCGGCGGGTGCAGTGGCGGCCCTCGGCTTCGCGTACTACAAAGGTTCTCAGGAGACCTCGGCGTACGTCCAGACGCTCGTCAAGACCGGCAACGCGGCCGGCGTGACCGCTGGCCAGTTGCAGGTAATGGCCGAGCGAATCGGCGCAACGGTCGGTACGCAGGGCCAAGCTGCGGCGGCGCTGAATGTCTTCGCAGGCACAGCGAAGGTGGGTGCGCAGAACTTGGAGGGTTTTACGGCCGCTGCGATTCGCTGGGAGAAAGTGACCGGCACGGCAGTGACCGATACCGCCAAGGCGTTCGAGGATTTGGGTAAGTCGCCGCTTGAGGCCTCGCTCAAGCTGAACGAAGGTATGAACTACCTGACGGCCAGCACTTATGAGCAAATTCGCGCTTTGGATCAGCAGGGAAAGTCGAGCGAAGCGGCGGCCGTGGCGCAGAAGGCTTATGCGGATGCCTTGAACGAGCGCGCCCCAAAGCTCACCAGCAGTCTTGGCACGCTTGAGCGTGCTTGGGTCAGTGTGCAAGGCGCGGCCAAGGGCGCGTGGGATGCCATGCTGGATATTGGCCGGCCTGCCACTGCGGAAGACGCCATCGCGAAGACGGAGCGGGAGGTTCGCCAGCGGCAGGAGAACATCAGGCTTGCTCGCGCGGGCGGTGCCACGGTATCAGCGAAGGAATTGAGTGGCCTCGATGGCGCCCAGGCTGAACTGGGGGCGATGTTGGCGAAGTCCGCTGCCGCTGTCGCTGCTGCGCAGGCGGAAAAGAAGGCCGTCGAGGATCTGGCCGCCGCGCGCGCTCGCGCCGAATATTTGGACGACCCTACGCGCAATACCAAGCCGCAGCAACGCGCCAAAGCCCTCGAGGCGGAGGCCAATGCCTATCGGAAAGCGGTGGTGGGCCTGGTCGCGGGGACCGACGAGTATCGCAAGGTGTATGCCGCGCACCAAGCCGCGTTGGCTGATATCGAGAAGCGGTTTGAAGACAAGGGACCAGGTAAAGGCCCGAGCGCGACCGAGAGCGAAGCCGCCCGCTTGCGGGCGCGCATCGTCGAAGAAAAGGCGCTGGCCGTGGAACTGGCCGAGCGTGGTCTGCAAACCAGCAAGCTCAACGAGCATGAGCGGCGCGCCGCTGAGATTGGCGAGTTGCTTCAAGGCAATTTGAAGGGAGCCGCGCGCGCCGGCCTGGAGCGCACACAGGCGCTAGCCGCCGAGGCAGGCGCCCTGGCGCGCACTAACAAGGAAACGGCAGCGTTCCTGGAGTCGCGCGCGAAGTACATGCAGGAGTTGGAAGAGGGCGTCGGAAAGATCAGCCTGGAGGCCGCCGCAATCGAAGATCAGGTTGCCACTTACGGGCTGAGCAAGGCGGCGCTGGAGCGTCTGACTATCGCGCGCTTGTATGACCGCAAGGCAACGCTGGCCGGGTTCGAAGGGTCGGAGCGCGAAGTTGCACTCATTGAACAGGAAATCGAGGCCCGGGAACGCCTTTCTGCCGCGATCAGCGCCAAGGACGTGAAGGACGCCCAAAAGAAGATCGCGGACGACGCAGCGCGTGATTGGGAGCGCAGCGTGGATAAGTACGGCGACGTGTTCCGGATCGGCTTTGCCGACATGCTGAACAACGGCAAGGAGGGCTGGAAGTCGTTCACCAAGTCGCTGACCACGACATTTAAGACAACGGTCGCGGACCAGCTGTACAAAATGTTTGCGCAGCCCATTGTTGTGAACATGGTCGCCAATCTGGCGGGCATCATGGGCGGCACGTCCTCTGCGGGCGGTGCCGTGGCGTCTCTGGCCGGTGCGGCGGGGCAAAGCGGTTCGTTTGGGGGCCTGGGCCTGATGAACGTACTGAGCGTTGCCAAGACCGCATACGGCGCCCTGACGGGTGGGATCACTGCGTCCCTCGCTTCTGGCGTGTCCGCCATTGGCAGCGCTATCGGGTCAACGGCGGCTACGCAGTTTGCGTTGGGCATGACAGGGCAGGGTGCCACGCTGGCCGCTGGCTTGGCAGGCCCGACGACTGCGGGAAGCGCGGCGGCCAGCGCTGGTTCGATGGCCGCTGGCGCAATCCCGGTGGTGGGCTGGATTGCTGCCGGCATGATGGCTTCTCGTTCGCTCTACAAACAGGGATGGGATGCGGGCAATGGCACGATGGCGCCGATTGCCAAGTACAACCCGATCACCGGGCCGTCGCTGTGGACCGACAAGATTCTGCGGGCGGTTGGCGTCAAGGGCGAATGGGCGTCGATGCTGTCCGGCTCATCCACCATCGCGAGGCTGTTCGGAATGCAGCCGAAAAAGTACGGCGACACGTCGATTGCTGGCGAGTTCGGCACGCTCGGTTTCATGGGCCACAACGAAACACCCTGGACTCAAAAGGGTGGGGTGTTCCGCAGCAATAAGAAGGGGGTGCAATACGGTTCGCTGGACAGCGAATTCATGGAGTCCATGACGGCCTCCTTTGAATTGATGAAGATGGGCGTCGGCGCGCTTGCGGATTCTATTGGGGTGTCTTCCAAGACGTTGGACACCTACAGCGAGCGCATCAAGGTCACGCTGACGAAGGACGCCGAAGAGAACCAGAAGCTCATCGACACGATGCTGGCAAACGTCGGCGAGAACATGGTGCGCGCGCTGATTCCCGACATAGACCGGTTGGCGGCCGAGGGTGAATCTGCCGGTCAGACACTTGCGCGGTTGAGTGACAGCTTGGCGAACGTCAATTCTTCCTTGAAGCTGCTTCGCCATGACCTGCTGGACGTGTCCCTGATGGGTGCGGAAACGGCGACTAAAGTCGCGGCGGCCTTCGGCGGTTTGGAGAGCTTTACGAATGCCAGCCAAGCGTTCTACGAGGTGGCATACACCGAAGGCGAACGCGCCAAGTTCAGCTTGGCGTCGATCGGTGATGCGCTCCAATCGGTCGGCATCGATATGCCCAACACCATGAAGGAGCTGAACAAGGTCGCGTTGGCACTGGATTTGACGAGCGATTCGGGGCGCGCGGCCTATGCCACTTTGATTTCTCTGGGGCCTGCATTTGCTGCGGCGATAGAAGCATCTGAAAGGGCGGTGCAAGAAGCCGCTGCGGCATTGTTTGAGCCGTTTGTTGGGCGCGGGGCATCGTTACCCGCATTGTCCGGTGCGGCACTGGCGTTTGATGAGGTGTCGGATAGCGCATCGGCGGCTACGGCGACAGTCGGGTATATCTCGCGTTTGTTCTTGATCCTGGACTCTGGCCTTATCCAGTTCAACGGCAATCTGACCAGCGTTTCTGCGGAAATGACTGCCGGGCAGGAGGCATCCGCACTGCTGGGCGATCAGATCGCGGATCTGCGGGCGCAAGCCGGCGGCGCGATCATCGACTTTGCGGGATTAGGCACCGCGCTCGCCGCACTTGATACCGATACCTTCGTGGCGACGATGGCGCAGGCATTCCAGAATCTGGCAAGCCGTTTTGCTGGGTTGTTGGATGGCATCAATGCCGAGCGGGTGGCAGTACGTGAGGCGGCGCGCGGAATCATAGACGCCAAGGTCATGACGCCACAGGCCATTGCGAAGGAAATCGCCGGCGTCAACACTGTGGGGCCGAGCAATGCAGGGCTGATTGCTGCCTCTGGCCGCCTGACCGCGGCTGATGCGTTGGCGGCGCAGCGGGTAGCGGAACGCAAGCAGCGAGAGGATGCATACAACGCCGTACAAGGAAGCTACGACAGTGCAACCTCGGGGCTTGCAACCGCCCAGCAACGGGCGGCCGAAGCCCAGGCGCTGCTGGAAAAGCTCCACTGGGATATTTACGCGCCGAAGACCGTCCCGTACAAAAAGAAGAACTGGGAGGAGCTGGACGCGGCTCGAAGCGTGGCGCAATCACAAATGCCAGCAGCCCAGGCGGCGTGGGAGCAGGCCCAAGCGGCTTTGCGAGCCGCCGAGGCGGCAGCGGCTGGTGCTCCTGCTCTCGGAGACGTGGCCCGCTTGCAGGCTGAGTATGCGGCTTCGGTGACAGCAGCGGCCAGCGCTCAGGCCGCTGCGACCGAGGCGGCAACGAACGCCAAGAACCAGCAGACGGCCTACGCGGACGCATTGCAGAAGTTCGGGCTTGATGCAACGAAGTCGGTTTCTCGGTTGAGCGAGTTGCGCGCGGAAACGGTGCGTTACTACGAGGCCCAGAAGGCGTTGGCCGGCTTGATGGCGCAGAGCGCAGCTGGGCTTCGAAAGTCGGTTTCGGACTACCGCTACAGCCAGCTTTCCCCCGAGGATCAGTTTGCTTCGTTGCAGGGCGACTATGCGAAGGCATACGCAAGCGCGATGGGTTCGGATGGGGAGGCGCTGGCCGGCTATGCCGACAAGCTCAACGCACTCCTTCAACCGATGCTAGAGGCGGCGAAGGATTCGTTTTCATCCGATGCCGCCTATCAGGCATTCGTTGCTACGGCGCTGGCGCGGGCCGAAGCGGTTGCCGGCCGCCTGGATTCCGTGGCGCCGAAGGACTACGCCAAGGAAAGTTTGGACCTGCTTGCGCAGATCGATGCCACCCTGGCCGCCCTTGAAACGTCGGCGCTTAGCGGTGAACAGGTGATCACGAATGCGATCAACGCCAGCCGCGATGCAACGGTGAACGGACTTCGCCAAGTGGTTAACGCGTTGACCGGCCAAGCCGTCGCAACATTTGCAAAGGGGGGCGACCATGCCGGCGGCTTGCGCCTGGTCGGCGAGCGCGGGCCGGAACTGGAGGTGACCGGCCCTTCGCGGATTTTCAGCGCAGAACGTACTCAGGCAATTCTCTCCGGGGGCGGCAATCAAGAGTTGCTGCTTGCTGAACTGCGGGCGTTACGCGAGTCGAACGAGGCGCTGCGGGCGGAAGTTGCCAGCTTGCGCATCGAGGCCCGGGCGACGGCCAGCAATACCGGCAAGACCGCGCGCCAGCTTGACCGGCTGGAAATCGACGGGATTGTGGTCCGTACCGAGGCAGGCGCACCTCTTCAGGTGGAAGGCACATGAAAGTAATCAAACCCGTCGTGATCGGTCCGGCACAGCTTATCTATTCGAGCGTGCCGGACAGCGATCTGCCTGCATACGATTCGGCAACCGACTATCCCCTGGGGGCGCAAGTCCTCTATGAATCGATCATCTACGAGTGCGTCCAGGCGCCGAACAAAGGCCATCAACCGGACCTGTCGCCGCTCTATTGGGCGGCGGCGGGGCCGACCAACAAATGGCTCATGTTCGATAGCGAGGTCAGCACGCAGACGGTCGCGGCCAGCCCGCTGGCAGTGGTGGTCAAACCAGGGATCACGAACAGCCTGGCGCTGCTGGAGCTGGGCGGCTCGCATCTCTCGGTGGTGGGCAGGGACGGCCCCGCAGGGCCAATCATCTACGAGCACTCGCGTCAGTTGGAGGGTTCGATTGTTTCGAACTGGTTTGAGTACTTCTTTGAGCCGTTCATACCGCTATCCGAGGTGGTTCTCACAGATATCCCCGCATACGGGAGTCTGCATCTTGAGGTAACTATCAGCGCGCCGGGTGCGGGCGTGGCGTGCGGCGCCATGATTTGCGGCAGTGCCTATGAGGTCGGTGAAGTCGAGTATGGGGGCAGCGCCGGGATCATAGACTACAGCCGCAAAGAGACGTCCGCAACAGGGGTAACGACGTTTCGGCGTCGTCGCTTCTCGCGTCGAATGTCGCACCGGCTATGGGTCGATTCAGCCCGTTTCAATGCGGTCTATCGACTCCTGTCCGGTCTTCGCGCTACGCCTTGCGTCTGGATTGGTACGGACGCGGAGGGCTACGGCCCGCTCACGATCTTCGGCTTCTACCGGGATTTTTCTTTGGAAATCGCTTATCCGCTGGTTTCCTATTGCAGCTTAGAAATTGAAGGACTCACCTGATATGGCGATCACAGCATTACCGAATCCGCCGAGCCGTAGTGACCCGGCGAATTTCCCCGAGCGTGCGGATGCATTCATGGCCGCGCTGCCGACGTTTGCCCAAGAGGCGAATCTGCTACAGGCCCAGGTCAATGAAGCCGCCGACGCGGCGGGCGATAGCGCCAACGCTGCGGCGAGCAGCGCGCAGGACGCAGCAACTAGCCGCAATCAGGCCACGGCGAAAGCGGCCG
>NZ_JBLVOL010000018.1:48835-168651 GCF_053543755.1 Achromobacter semiaridum
CTGACGCCGCAGCATCGGCGAAGGCGGGGGCTGATACCGCAGCGAATTTGGCGGCCCAGTGGGCGTCCAAGACGGGTTCGCCGGTCAGCGGTGGGGAATTTTCTGCCAGGCACTACGCGCAACTTGCTGCTCAGGGGATGGGCCTACCCGTATTCCCGCCCGGCAACATCCCGACCGCCGACGCGGGGCCGATTTTTGTTGCGGCGCAAGGGGCGATGGAATGGCGCGGCGACCGTTACGTAGTGCAAAAGGCAGACCACGGCCAATGCCGCTTCGTGTATGTCAACACCACCACGTTGAGACTGGTTCCTGAAAGCGGTAACGGGGTCGTAATCAACGGCCGCCAATACCGCATTCAGCCTAGCGGCGTCAGCATCACCAATGCCAGCACGGCGGCGGGTACGGCCTACTACTTTTACGCCAAGGATGATGGATCTGGCGGCATTGCATTGGAAGCACGGGCAGCGGGTTCCAATCCCCACAGTACACATACCGATGGGGTCGAAATTCTGACCGGAGACCCGGCCTATACGTTGGTGGGCTGGGCATCCACCACGGGCACGAACACTTTTCAGTACACGGCGACGGATCACCGTGTTATGTCCTGGTTCAACCGCCGTCGTCGCAGTGTGCGGGAACTCAACAGCCCCAGCCTGACAGCTTCAACCTCATACGTACAACTTACCGCCGGACTGCTCACAGCATGTTGGGCGGGTGAGGAAATCGAGTTCGACGCGACCGGCGTGGTGTATAGCGTGTCGGGGGCCGCAGGGATGTACCTGAAAATCCAGGTCGGCGGCACGACGGACTTCGGTGGGTATGGATACTCAGCGCCGACCCCAGGATCTCAGATTGCTTCCGGGGTGTCGGATTCGTTCGTTGCACCCTCCGATGGGAATTATTCAGTTGCCCCGTTTGGATACGTCACCGCCAACAGCGGCACTTTTCGGCAGAACCTTGTTGCGCGAGCGATGATATGAGCGACGAAATCAAGATTGGCCCGAGCTTTCCTGATGAATTGGCAAATGCCGGTCTGATTGGTAAGCCTTTTTCTTGGCGTCCTGACGGGTCGGTGATTTTTGGCGAAGGTATGAGCGAAGGCGAACGCGCGGCAGTCCTGTCGTTGGTCGACGCACACGTTCCCAGTGCGCCCGCGTCTCCGGTCGTCCCAGAGTCTGTGACCAAGTATCAGTGCTGCGTTGTTCTGGCGCGGCATGGGTTGCTTGCCCGGACCGATGCCTATTTCGATGCCCTGCCCGTAGACGATCCGCGCCGGCTGGCTTGGCTCATGGCCGCGACCGTGCTACGGAACAGCGAAAGCACGCTGGACGCCATCTCGCATCTGGGGCTATCGCCGGCTCAGGCGGATGACATGTTTATCGAAGCCGCGCAGGTCGAATAGGAACGCAGCGGCTCGCATACGCCCGCCATCTTGGCGGGCTTTTTTTTGTTCAAACGGGAGGCAATCATGCGCACCGTCTACAGGAGCAGTGCAACTATGGAACCAGGTACTACGGGGCTGGGAGGCCTCGCTGCCTTGAAGGTCGCAATGGCGTATGGCGTGCCGGCGGCGTTGGCGGCCATGCTTGGCCTGCTGATCATGCCGCCACGGTCGGCGCGGGAGTTCACCGTCCGAACGATTTCGACCGTCGCATGCTCGTTCATGTTTGGGCCGGCGTTGGCCGGCGCGGTGATCGCGTGGAAACCGGGGCTGATGGACGCCATGATCTGGCTGGCGCAGCACGGCGCGGGCAGTGATGACGCGCTGCTGGCGAAGTTCTACGTGTTGGGGCCGAGCATGCTGCTCGCTGGGCTTCCGGCGTGGTGGGTATTGGGGGCGTACATGCGATGGATGGCAAGCATGCGGCGGAAGGGCCTGCTTGAATGGGTGGCCGAGGCCCGCGCGAAGATTCTGGGCGTGCGGCCTGGTGGGGAGGGGTGATTGTGGATATGAAGACAGTTATGGAGGTCGCAATCAAGCCGGCGCTCGCGCGCTTGCCGTCGAAGATGGACACTGCGGCGGCGCGCGTGATGCTGCTGGCAATCGGTCTGCAGGAAAGCCGCTTTCAGCACCGTCGCCAGATCGACGGTCCGGCGCGCGGCTTCTGGCAGTTTGAGCAGGGCGGCGGCGTGCGCGGCGTGCTCACGCACGCGGCCAGTGCGGCGCTGGCGCGCCAGGTGTGCGAGGCGCGTGACGTGTCGCCTGCCGCGACGGCGGTGTACGGACGACTCGAAAACGACGACGTGTTGGCGGCCGTCTTCGCGCGCCTGCTGCTCTGGACGGACGCGGCGCGACTGCCCGCCGTAGGAGACATGGAGGACGCGTGGGCGTTGTATCTGCGCACGTGGAGGCCCGGCAAACCGCATCCGACCACGTGGCCGGCGCTGTACGCGCGGGCTGTAGCCGAGATCCAGTCATGAGTGCTTCGTCTAAGTGGGCCGCCGTGGCCGGGTGGAAAGGTTACGCCACGGCGGCTCTGGCCAGCGCGCTGGTCGTTGGCGGCGCGGCGTGGACCGTCCGGGGATGGAAGGCTGACGCAGCCGAATGGAAGATGGCGTCCGAGCATGCCCAAGAACGTGATGCGCAGGCCAGGGCCGCCCTGGTGGCCGTAGAGGAAGTTCGGAAAGAGGAAAGGCGGCAGACCGCCGCCGTGGAGAAAGCCCGTGATGATGCCCAAGAACAAGCCGCGGCCGCAGCTGCTGATGCTGCTGGCGTTCGTTCTGAGCGCGACCGGCTGCGCGCCCGCGTCTCCTCGTTGGCTCACGCCGCAGCGGGTCGAGATCCCGCCGCTGCCGAGCGAAGCCCGGCAGGGGGCGACGCCGTCGATCTGCTCGCCCACATGTTCGGCAGGCTTAGCGACCGAGCTGCGGAGCTTGCGGGAATTGCAGACCGCGCCCGTATCGCCGGACTGATGTGCGAACGCGCCTACGACGTTGTGCGCGGCGCCCGGTAGAGGTTATTTTTCGATCTCGGGACGCTTGTGCGCGACCGCGACGGCCATAGCGCCGCTCGGCATTCGGTATTTTCCGCCGCCGAGCCAAACGACCGTTTCGCCGGTCGCGAGGGTACAGACGTACTGGTGCACTGGTGCCGCGTCGGGACAGCGTTTTATGACCAGGCGTCGTTCCACTCGACATGTGGACCGATCAGGCAGTTTGACGATAACGTCGGACAATCGGGAGCCGGAAGCCATAAATTGCCCCTCCTGTAGCCTGCGCGTCCGCATCGGGATCGATGTAATGTGCCGGCGGTCAGCGCTTTCCCGTGGCACTTCATTCGTAGCATGCAGGGAAGGACTGGGCGTATCCCCCAATCTGCCTATGGACAAAAGCCGCGAAACTCCAGGCAATAGAAAGCGCCCCGTAGAGGGGCGCTGAATGGCGGGTGGGCATACCGATTGCTGCAACGCATCGGCTCGCAAATCAAAGGTCCCATCATGCTACGTGATGAACTTCTCGCCAAAATGATCGCCCACGCTGCCCCCGGTCAAAATTTCGATGATTGGGCGCAAGTGCTTACCGAATACGCCAACTGCCTTGTGGAAATCAGCGACAGGCTGAGCGTTGATGAGTGCACCAGGCTCGTCAATGTGGGCTCCATGTTCTACCGCACGCTAGCCCGTGCGGAGGACTACCGCAGAACTTCGGTTCGCGGCGACTAGAGCGCGAACTCGGCCTCGCACCGTGGGGGACCGGGCCCGCACATGCTTTCGGAACCCTGCTTCCCATGCCTCGATCTTCAGTACCCAATCCGAGATCCGTTCTCCGGTATGTCCCGGCATTTCGGCAGCGCGTAAGTACGGGCAGTCCCACAAGGTCAATCCTTCGCGGGCGGCTTTCGCGCCGAGCTTCTGGATGTGATCGCAGTGCATTGCTGAACCCTCCAAAAGTATGGTCAATGGGAGGTCAGTATGCCGTTGCCCGTGCGTCGCTTGCAATAGTGTTGCGGCACTACTGGCGGAGTATGGAAGGGTCAGCCGTCGATCCATTGCATCCACCATCCCTGGTAGTAGCGCTTTCCATCGATCTCTTCAAAGCCGCAGACCATCATGCCGCGATCAGATCCGAAGGTCAGCAGCTCGGGTTGGACCAGATCCGGGATCGCGCCCTTTCGCGATGCGCCAAACGTCTGGAGGCTGTCCATCGTCATGACGCGGATGTACCGCTTCAAGTCATCGCGCATCATCGAGTACATGCGTACGGTGCCGGTGATGGTGGGGCCGGGATCGCGGTCGGGGCGCTTTTCGCCCAGACAATGGGTGCGTGTGACGGTACAGAGCATCGTTTGCTGCCTAAAGACTGGATAAAAACACAGTATATTGCAGCAAAAAACGGGGTCACTTTATCGGCGTGGCGACGAGCTTGTCCGAGGGGAAGGGGAGGAGAAAATCCCGGGTGGCAGCGGCCGGCGCGGTCAGCCAGTCGCCGTACGCGCCTTCCGGCAGGATGACGACCATGCGCTTTTCCTTGCCCGACTGGTGGTAGTCGCGGAATAGCGGGTCATCGTCAGCATTGATGGTCAGCATGGTGTAGCTCTCTTGCCACTGGCCGGCAGCATCGCGCCACCGGTCCCAAAGGCCCGCGATGCCGAGTGGCGCGCCGTCAGCCCGCGTGAACCGCGTGGGCACGGCCGACCCCGACCGCCAGTCGGGTTCGAAGATGGCATCCGCCGGGATGATGCAGTGTTGGGCGCGACGCCATGCGTTGCCAAAGGTGAAGGACTTGGGCGCGGTCTCGCTGCGGGCGTTGAACGTAGAGAGCTTGCCAGCTTTGTCCAACCCATCGAGCTTCGTCATGGCGCTGATGAGACCCCAGCGGCCAGCCACTGCTTCCCGCTCCGGCACAGCGTCGTCTCCCGCGTCATGCTCCACGGGGCGGCGCACGAATACGCCTTGATACCTGGGCCACATTTCGTACTTGCCAACGGCGGGCGGCTTCTCGCGCACTCCAAATTTCTTGAGCAGCAATTCGGCGTCTTTCAGCGTCTGGTAGTGGCTGCACATAGAACCCTCGCTATTGAACGCCCAGTATATGAGGTTGCCCCATGCCGCTAAAATGGATGGCCACGCTACGGCGTCATTGGCGAGCGATGCTGACCGACTGGGGAATCGCTAGGGGACTGGGAATTGTGCCCGCCGAAGTTTGATCGAGTGGCCCCAAATTGGCCCCAAAATCCCCGGGAAGCCGCGCCAATGCTAGCTTTTCGAGTCCCCTCCTTCGCACCATACAACTGAAAGCCGTTGCCGGCCTCCCGGGCCACATTGATGGCCTCCCGGGCCACATTGATGGCATCCAGGGCCACGTTGTTGGCCCACAAGGGCTTTTGCATCAACGGCTTAGTGGGAAAGAGAAAGAGAAAGAGAAAGCGAAAAGGAAAGTGAAAGGGAAAGGTAGGCGCCGGCTGACTGCCGATAATAATTAGAATTTGCAGTCTTTCAGCCCCATCTTGGCCCCATCCTTTGCACGCTTTGCATGGCCACGCGCCAGCGCCGTTGATACCCCGGTTAGTTAGCTAACTGGCTGCACCAACGGCGGCGTTCAATCAGCTATCAGTTCTTGACCTTGATACGGTCGCGACGCTTTTCGGTTCTGGGTTCGACATCGCGGCCCAGTTCTACGTCCATCAGGATGGCGGCATGGACTTTGGCGCGGCTGGCTTCAATGCGTGGCACGCATGCCCAGCCACGGTCGGCGGCTACCAACAATTTCTTGTCCAGTTCCTGATGGCGCCGACGCTTGTTTTCCGTCGACATATTGCTGAGTTCTTGGTCGGTGATTAAGCGCATGGGTTTCTCCTTGGTGAAACGATGTGGTTGCGAGGGAGGTGGGTGTTGGGCAAAGACCTGCGCCCGCGTGGTGGAGCACGCGTGCGCCCGCATGGCGCGTGTGTATGCCACGTTGCGCCATGATGTGTTTTTGTTATTCGGGAATGGAGCGCGGCCGGGAATCGTTCGGCCCGCAGGGTGACGCCAAGATCAAAGAGCGGGCGTAGTTTGACAGCTTAAATATTTATTGCAAGTCATTGAAAAATAAGAAGAAAAAGATATAAAAACCCCGCGTTCCATATACTTTCCGGCAGCTTTGGATACTTTCTATGCACCTGCATCAAGCAAAGCCGATATGCCGCGCGGAACAGGGTTTATCCTGATGCCCGCAAGGCTTGACACCCCTTTGCCCAGCCCATAAAGTCACCGCACAGATTTAGATAAAAGACCATCTGTAGGGTGGTCTTTTATTGCGCGCAGTTTGCGTCGACCTCTTACAGAAATAATTCCAAGAGGAGACGACTGTGCAATCATCGACCGTAAAAATACGTGGCATCGACGATGTCATCGCTTTTATCGATTCACGGCCCGGTATCACCGGGCGGGCAGGCCTGATCTGGTGGCTGGCCCTGGGTGGACTGTTCCTGGATGCGTTTGCCAACTCCGCGCTAAGCGCGGGCCTGGGTCCCATGACGCGCGACCTGGGCCTTGCGGCCGGTCAAGTCGCGCTGATGACCTCGTTTGCCGCGTGGGTGGCCATTGCGTTCAATCCCATCGGCGGCTGGATGGCGGATCGTTGGGGCCGGATCCGGCCCTTGGTCATCGCAAAATTCCTGGCTGTCATCGGCGCGTTGCTGGTGATGTTTGCGCCCAGCTTCGAAGTCATTCTGGTCGGCCGGTTTTTCGTAGGTGCTGCCTACGGGATCGACTTCGCCATCGCGATGGCCGTCCTGGCCGAATTCACCCCGCTTAAATTCAAAAGCCGCCTCAATACCTGGCAGGGCATGTGGTACACGGCCGTGTGCACGAACCTGCTGCTGGCCCTGTTGTTTTTCTCGTGGGATGTGGGCGATTCGATCTGGCGTTACTCGGTCGCGGCCACCGCCGTCTTCGCGGTCGTGATCCTGCTGCTGCAAATGCGCTATATGGTCGAAAGCCCGATCTGGCTGGCCCGCAAAGAGCGTGTCGAGCAGGCGGCGCGCGCCATGACGCGCATCTACGGGCAGCCCTTCGCGGCGGCGCCGATGAACGAGCGTGTGCCGGTGGTCAACCAGGCCAAGCGCGGCATTGCCAACGTGTTGTTGATCTTTCGCGGCGTTTACCTGCCGCGCACGATCCTGGCGGCAACGGTCCAGATCGGCCAGTCGATCCAGTACTTCGCCGTGGGCTGGTACCTGCCCTTGATCAGCGCCGCGCTGTTTGGCAAGGACTTTGTCTTCGCCACCATCGGCGCGTTGGTGTTCAACGTGTTCGGCATTTTCGGCGGGTTTCTGTCGCCGTACATCGGCCGCAAGCTGGGCCTGCGTCGCGCATCGGCATTCGGCTTTGCCGCGGTGTTTCTGATGCTGCTGATCCTTGGTACCTTCCACGGCAAGATGCCGCTGTGGCTGGCCGTCGTGGTGCCGTCGCTGTTCATCCTGTTCCATTCGGGCGGACCGGGTGCCAACGGCAAGAGCCTGTCGTCGCTGTCGTTCCGCAGTGAACTGCGCGCGGGCGCCAACGGCATCATCGGCGCGCTCGGTTCCACGGGCGCCGCGATCGGACTGCTGGTGTTTCCGCTGTTCCGCGAAAACTATGGCCTTGAAAAGACCTTCCTGATTCTCTCGATTGTGCCGCTGATCGCCAGCATCATCTGCTTCGTGATCAAGTGGGACCCCACCCGCACCACCATCAATCCGGACAACGAAGCCGACGCGCCCCAGTTCAAGGACGACGCCGTGCTGCCTGCCCTGGACCCCGCCATTGGGAAAGCCTCGCGATGACGAACAACAAAGTGATTCTGGCCATAGACGAGGGCACGTCCGGCACGCGGGCGGCCACGGTGTCACGGGACGGCCATGTGTCTTGCCTGCAATACGTGGCGCTGCATGTTGACTCGCCCCGGCCAGGTGTTGTGGAGCAGGACGCCAACGATATCCTCGACCGCACCGTCCAGGTCTGCCGGGATGCCATCGCCCAAGCGATCGCCGAGGGGCAGGAGATCGTTGCGCTGGCGCTGGCCACACAACGTGCCACGGCCGTGCTGTGGGACACGCAGACAGGGCGCGCGCTGGTGCCGGCCATGGTCTGGCAGGACACGCGCTTCGTCGACGAACTGGACCAATTGGCGCCGGAATGGGACGCCCGGCTGCGAGAGCGCGTGGGTCGGCCGGTGGGGGTGCGCTCGTTGTATCTATGGGCGGCGCGCCATCTGCGCGATTCGCCGCTTGTTGCCCGGGCTTGGCAAGAGAAGCGCTTGGCGTTCGGCACCGTGGACACGTGGTTGCTGTGGCATTTTTCACAGCGGCGCGAATGCGTGACTACGCCCACGAACGCCACCTCCGCCGGCGCCTATGTGCTTGCAGACCATCGCTACTACCTGGAATGGGTGCAGGAGCTTGGCTTTCCGCACGAGCTGCTGCCGACTCTGCGTCAGGACGCGGATGATTTCGGACGGACGCGCCCGGCGCTTTTGGGTATCGACGTGCCGATCCTGGCGTCTGCCGGCGACCAGCACGCGGGCGCCATCGGCCTGGGTTGCCTGGACCGTGGGCAAGCGATGTGCGTGCATGGCACGGGCAGCTTCGTGGACCTGGTCATCGGCGCCGAAACTCCCTTGGAAGCCGGCATGTCCGACGGGTCGTTGACGATGACGGCCCGGCGGCAGTCAGGCGTGTCGCACTTCGCGGTTGAGACTTTTGTGGCAACGACCGGATCGGCATTGAACTGGGTGTGCGAAAAGCTCAAGTGGTTCAAGGACGCGCACGAGATCAGCGCGTTGGCCGAAACGGTGAACGCGTCGAACGGCGTGACCTTCGTGCCGGCCTTGACCGGGCTGCGCGTGCCCCGGATGGAAGCCGCGGCCCGCGCGTCGTTGACGGGCGTATCGATGGCCACGACGCAGGCCGAAGTGGCCTACGCCATTCTGGAAGGCATTGCGCATTCCGTCGCCAGCTGCATCGAAGCGGACGAGCAGGCGTCCGGCGTGCGCGTGTCCGAACTGGTCGTGGGCGGTGGCCTGTCGCGCAGCAACCCCTTATTGCAGATTCAAGCGGACTTGATCGGCATTCCCATACGCCGCATGCAGGAGGCCGACCGCGCCAGCCTGCGCGGCATCGCGTACCTGGCGGGCTCGTCCGGCCTGTTGTGGCCTTCATTGCACGAGGCGTGCAAAACCATCGTGACCGACGCCGTGTTTCAGCCTGCCGTTGACGCCGACGAACGCCGCCGCCGCCGCGCCCTGTGGCACGCCCGAGTGGGCTCGGAATTGGGCCACGTCAAACAGTTCAAGCAAGACAACCAGGAGGCATTGCACAAATGATCGGGTGGCTATCCAGAAAGCCCAGGAAGGACCGGGCCGACATGACCAGCACCGAACCCCTGCGCCTGAACCGGCACGAACAGCTGGATCGCTTGGGCAGCGAGCAGTTCGACATCCTGATCGTGGGGGGCGGCATCACCGGCGCCTATGCCGCGCTGGACGCCGCCTTGCGCGGCTATCGCGTGGCGTTGATCGAAAAGGATGATTTTGCCTCGGGCACCTCGTCCAAATCCTCGAAGATGGTGCATGGGGGCTTGCGCTATATCGAACAGGGCAACCTGGGTTTGGTGCGGCATTCCCTGCATGAACGCCAACGGCTGCGGCGCAACGCGCGGCATCTGGTGCAGCGGCTGCCGTTTCTTTTTCCCATCCTGGAACGCGACGGGGTGTTCGACAAGCGCTTGTCCAAGGCGTTTGAAAGCCTGCTGTGGACGTATGACGTGGCCGGCGGATGGCGCGAAGGCATCCTGCACCAGAAGCTGACGGCGGCCGAAGTGCTGTCGCATTGCCCGACGTTCAAGGAAGACGGCCTGCTGGGCGGTTTCCTGTATTACGACGCCCGCGTTGACGATGCGCGCCTGACGCTGACGGTGGCGCGCACCGCCGCCTTTCACGGCGCGGCGGTGGCCAATCATGCCAAGGCGGTCGAGGTCACGCGTGACACGCACGGCAAGGTGGATGGCGCGATCATCCACGCGGATAACAAAGAAATCCGCGCGCGCGCCCGGGTCGTCATCATGGCGACGGGCGTTTGGCTACGCGACTGGACCGGCGCGAAAAAGGGCGATGAACCCGTCCTGCATGTGCGCCCGGCCAAGGGGGTGCACGTGGCGGTGCCCTGGATAAAGATCCGCAACGACTGCACGGTGACCATTCCCGTGCCGGGTCGCAGCCGTCGCGCCACGATCACGCGCTGGGGCGACGTGTCATACCTGGGTACCACCGACGAAGACTACGAAGGAAACCTGGACGACGTGTACTGCACGCGGCGCGAACTGGACTTCCTGCTGGAAGGCGCGCGCTCGGCGCTCAAAACCGATCTGCAAGCCGAAGACGTGGTGGGCAGCATCGCCGGCTGTCGCCCGCTGGTGGCGCCGCCCGGGGGCAAAACGCTGGAGATCAAGCGCAACCAC
The DNA here is from genome assembly GCF_053543755.1 of Achromobacter semiaridum. Classification (NCBI taxonomy): domain Bacteria; kingdom Pseudomonadati; phylum Pseudomonadota; class Betaproteobacteria; order Burkholderiales; family Alcaligenaceae; genus Achromobacter; species Achromobacter semiaridum. The sequence continues at coordinate 59,254 of NZ_JBLVOL010000018.1, forward strand.
GAAATTCGCGTGTCCGGCGACGGGCTGGTGACGATCGTGGGCGGCAAACTGACCACGTCGCGGCATATGGCGGAACAGACCATTGACGCCGCGCAACAGGTGCTGGGGCAGCGCAATGCCTGCCAGACCAAGAAGGCCTATCTGCTGGGCGCCGCCGGCTACGACCCGCAAGCCATCGTGGCCTCTGGCGGCCTGTCGGCGCATCTGGGTGAACGCTATGGCACCGAGGCGCGTTTTGTCAGCGACTTGATGCAGGCGTCGCCGGCTATGGTGACGCCGATTGTCGACGGCTTGCCCTATACCGAAGCCGAGGTGCTTTACGCGGTGCGTCACGAAATGGCCGGCACCGTTGAAGACGTGTTGGCCAGGCGCATGCGCACGCGCCTGATGGCGCGCGACGCGTCCGCGCTTGCCGCCGGCCGTGTCGGACAGATCTTGCAGGCGGAACTCGGTTTGCCGCCCGCCACCATCGCGCAGCAGGTGAACGACTACCTGGCTGCCATCAAGCACGAAAAATCCATACTCATGGGAGACGAACAATGATCAGCAAAGAAGCCATCAAGCGCGGCTACAACCGTGGTAATTACGTCGTGGGCGCACACACGCCGCCTGCCTATGCCGCCACCTTGACGGACGCAGGCGCCGGCACCGAACCCGGCCTGCAAAGCGACCCCGTGCGCGTCACCGAAGCGCAGGTCGATGCCCTGCGGCATGTCGCCGACAACGTCATGACGGCCATGGCCGACGTCGTGGCCTGGACGCGCGATTGGTGGGCAGGGTCCATGGTGTCCGAAACCGGCGGCAAGCCCGCGACGCCGCAGGCGGTGATCGTGACGGTGTCGTCGGTGCAGCAGGTGCAGGCGGTCATGCGTTGCGCCAACGCCGAGGCCATCCCGGTCACGGTGTCGGCGGGGCGCAGCAATGTCACGGGGGCCGCCTTGCCCGTGCGCGGTGGCATCGTGCTGGACGTATGCCAGTTGAACAGGCTGATCGGCGTGGACCGCGAAAGCCAGATCGTGGAAGTCGAAGCGGGCATGTTCGGCGACGTCTTTGAACAGACCATCCAGAATGAATACGGGCTGACGATGGGCCATTGGCCGTCGTCGTTCGGCATCAGCACGGTGGGAGGCTGGGCGGCTTGCCGGGGGGCAGGGCAGCTGTCCACGCGCTACGGCAAGATCGAAGACATGGTGTTCGGCATGGACGTCGTGCTGGCCGACGGCAGCCTGATCACGGTGGGCGGCTATTCCCGCGCGGCGGTGGGCTCGGACCTGCAGCAGCTGTTCATCGGCTCTGAAGGCACGCTGGGCGTAATCGTGCGGTTGCGACTCAAGCTGCATCGCTTGCCTGACTATGGCCGCGCCATCGCGTACGGTTTCAAAACGTTTGCCATCGGCCTGGACGCGTGCCGCGAGATCATGCAGCGCGGCGCCAACCCTGCCGCCTTGCGCCTGTATGACGAGCTGGAAAGCGGGGTGCAGTTCAATCGACCCGACCTGAACGTGCTGCTGGTGGCAGACGAGGGCGCGCGCCAGATCGTGGACGCCGTCATGCAGATCAGCGAAGGCGTCTGCGTAGAACTGGGCGAAAAGCTGGACGGCGATGCCATCTTTGAACGCTGGCTGGAAACGCGCTATCTGACCGGCAAAAGCGCAGAGGGCTTCAAGCGCAGCCCGGGCTTCGTGGCGGACACGCTTGAGATGTCGGGCCGCTGGAGCGACCTGTCCGCCATTTACAGCGAGGTGGTGGCGGCGGTGAACGCGGTGCCCGGCACGCTGGCGGGCTCCGCGCACCAGTCGCATGCTTACGTCGACGGGGCCTGCCTGTATTTTTCGCTGCGTGGCGACGTCGAGGTGGAGCGGCGCGCCCAGTGGTATCGCGCCGCATGGGATGCGGCCAACGCCGTGCTGATTAAATACAATGCGGCGCTCAGCCATCATCACGGCGTGGGCCTGCTGCGGGCGCCTTACATGCAGGAATCGTTGGGTAGCGCTTTCAACGTGCTGCTTGCGGTCAAGCGCCAGCTGGACCCGCAGAACATACTTAATCCCGGCAAGCTGGGCTTGAGCGATCAACGCCATTACGGTCAGGAAAGTCGATAACCATGGATAGGTCATTTGGGGCATGCCTGGCGCGTCATCCGGTCATTGCGACGCTTTATGGGCTTGAGCAAATCAACACGTTCGTGGGCAGCGTGGCCGAGATCGGCATCGTGGCCAACGTTGAATTGCGCAAGCTGGCGCCGGTCATCGCCACCCTGAACCGCGCGGGCAAATTCGCAATCGTCAATATCGACAGCTGCGAAGGCCTGTCGCAGGACAAGGGCGGGGTGGAATACCTGGCCGACATCGGTGTGGCCAGCCTGGTTTCAACCCGCGTGGCTACCATTCAGCGCGCCAACCGGGCGGGTATGGTCACGATGCAAAAGGTGTTCGTGACCGACCGTTCCACCTGGCCGCGCAGCGTCAAGGCGCTGGAACAAAGCGACCCCAACCTGGTGCAATTGATGCCTGCGCCGATGCTGGCGCACATGGCCGCCCAAGACCTCAAAGCCCTGCCGCCCATCGTGGCGTCGGGCTTTGTCTGCAACCAGGCGGATATCGCGTCGGCGATGAAGCATGGCGCGGTAGGGGTGTCGACCAGCGATCCACAGTTGTGGAGCCTGGAGGGCCGGCAGCTCAAGAGCTGAAAAAACGGGTCATGCAGCCTACCGGCCCTACGGCACTTCGTCCAGCTGCGCGATTTGCGCGTCTTCCGGGAAGCCCTGCGTGCGGTAGCGCGCCGGGTAGCCCTCTTCACGCGCCAGCAGCGGTTCCAGCAGGTGCGCGGCCTGTTCCCATGACACGACGCGCACGTCGCCCATGTTGTCCTCGGCGTCCGGGCGCACCAGCGCAAGGCGGTCTACCTTGGGCAGCGACGTATCCACGCCGCGCGTCCACGACGCCAGCGAAAACGACATGACAGGCTCGTCGTCGCTGGTGAACAGGTTGTAGTTCGCCACGAAAATGTCCTTGCCCTGTTCTTCGTGGATATGGTCCAGCGCCGCCTTCTGCGCGTCGTATTCGGCTTTGTCCAGCAGGCGCTCAAGGTGCTCCAGACGTTGCGCCAGCGCGGCGTCGGTCGGCACGTATCGCAGGGCTTGTCGGTCTTCGTAGTGGTACATGTGCGCGCTGACCGATCGGCCTTGCATGAGCGCCTGATGAGCCAGTTCCACCATGTTTGACAAGCCGACTTCGTCGTTGTCGCCGGCCACCAGCAGCACGTCGCGTGTGGGCACCATGAATACCGGCCGGCCCCGCACCGGCACGCGTTCAATCATGTCGGGCAGCAGCGCGCGGCTGATGTCGTAGCCGTCTGCCCAGGCGCCCCGATAGACGCCGGCAGCAGTCTCGACAAAGTCGTCGGGCGCGTCGCGCAGGTTGTCGATGGCAACCGCCAAGGCCTGGTCGAACGTTAATTGCCACGCGGCCTCGGGGCCGTTGGTCAGGGTGGAAATGGCGTCCGGGTGGTCCAGCGCCAACAGCACCACGCAATCCTCGCCAAAGGGCAGGTAGGCAGGATGGAACGCGGAATCGTCGCCTTCGGTGCGCACATGGTGCAGGCGTACGTCTTCCAGGGCGGTGCGGCTGCGGATAACGGCCCGCAGCATGGGGCGCGCCACCGTAGCCTGTTGCGGCGTCGACTGCTTGCTGCTGGCCAGGGCCGAGACAAAACCCTGCAACGCTCGCTGCTGCTGCGCGCCCCGGGTGTTGTAGTAAACGTGATAAGCGTTGTGCAGGTTGAAGAACGAACCTTCGCCCAGCAGCAGGCGGAATTCATCGGCCTTGTAGGTCAGGTCGCCCTCGAAGCCTTGCTTGCGAGCCGCCGCCACGAACAGTTTGGCGAATTGATCCGGCGTAGGCCTGCGCCGGAACAGCGTGTCTAAAAAACCCATGTGCCCGCCCTGAGTCAGATGCCGGACGGCGCTTTAGCCGTCCACGACGGGTCATTGTGGCCACGGTTCCGGGTTGCGTCCAGTGATAACGCTGCATCGTGGGGCGCGCATGCTCAGGACACCGTAAGTCGGAAATCAATACGCTCGCGGGTTACCTTCAGACTCAAATCCCTACGATGACGACGTCCCCCTTGCAGGCGAATTACTCCGGCCAATCTCACTATGACCGCACCTCGATCGCATTGCATTGGCTGACGGCGTTGCTGGTCGTGGGCCTGTTCGCGCTGGCCGAGATCTGGAGCTTTCTGCCGCGCGGCACCCCGACCCGTCGCCTGCTGCAATCGCTGCACCTATCGTTCGGCTTGCTGTTTACCGCGGTATTCGTGCTACGTGTGGTGTGGCGTTCGACCGGCGGCCGGCGCCTGGCGCCCGCTGCCACCGGCTTGATGGGCCTGGCTAGTACAGGCGTACATGGGCTGTTGTACCTGTTGATGGCGGCGCAGATCGTGCTGGGCTTTCTGTTCCGTTGGGCACAGGGCGAACCGTTTGCTTTCTTTGGATTGTTCGACGTGCCCCGGTGGATTGCGATCGACCGCGATCAGCGCCACTTCATCGGGGGGCTGCACGACACGGTAGCGTGGACGATCATCGTGTTGGCCTTGGTGCATGCGCTGGCGGCGTTGGTTCACCATTACGCCTTGCATGACGGGGTGTTGCGCCGGATGCTGCGCAGCCGCTGAGCGCGGCGGGAAAAAACGGGCGGTCAGGTGAAATCGAGGCGGGGCAGGTTGTACATTACGCACTGTCACCTGCCTTATTTCTACAGGATTTTCCCATCATGACCGCCCCAGAAGTCGTAATTTCCTCGTCGATCCACTGCGCCAATGACCGCCCCTTTGTGCTGTTTGGCGGCATCAACGTGCTGGAATCCCTGGATCTGGCGCTGCGCGCGTGCGAAGAATATCAACGCGTGACCCAAAAGCTGGGCATACCGTACGTGTTCAAAGCGTCATTCGACAAGGCCAACCGGTCTTCCATCCATTCCTACCGGGGCCCCGGCCTGGAAGAGGGCATGAAGATCTTCGAAGCCGTCAAGAAAGAGTTCGGCGTGCCGGTCATTACCGACGTGCACGAACCCTGGCAGGCGGCGCCCGTTGCTGAAGTGGCGGACATCCTGCAATTGCCGGCCTTCCTGGCGCGGCAGACGGATCTGGTGGTTGCCCTGGCCAAGACGCAACGCATCGTCAATATCAAGAAGCCGCAGTTTCTCAGCCCGGCCCAGATGCTGAACATTGTTGAAAAGTTCACGGAAGCGGGTAACGACAAGCTGATCCTGTGCGATCGCGGCACCAGCTTCGGCTACGACAACCTGGTGGTCGACATGCTGGGTTTCGGGGTGATGAAAAAAGTGTCGGGCAATCGCCCCTTGATTTTCGATGTGACGCATGCGTTGCAGCAGCGTTCCGCGCTGGATGCCGCATCGGGCGGGCGCCGGGAGCAGGTGGCCGAACTGGCGCGCGCCGGCATGGCGGTCGGCCTGGCCGGGCTATTCCTGGAAGCGCACCCCGACCCGAAAAACGCCAAATGCGATGGTCCCAGCGCGTTGCCGCTGGACAAGCTTGAACCCTTCCTGACCCAGCTCAAGCAGCTGGACGATCTGGTGAAATCCTTTGCGGACATCGACATCGAACCCTGACGTGGGCGGGCATGCCGTCAACGCCAACTTGCTATACGATCCTGGCCACACCATTTCAGGGAGGCCCGGATGTCTTTTTACGTAATCGTCGCTGTTCGAAAAGAGCCCATCAGCGGGCACATCGCCTATGTGCGCTGGGGCCAGGCTGAACGCGGCGTGCCGGGCTGGGTCACCGAGCCGGTCACGGCGTCGGCGTCCGAGGTGATCGACGTGATCAAGGATGGGGCGGACGTGGAAACCGCCTTCAGCGTGGACGGCACCAGCGTTGCGCTGCGCCCCGTCCGAGTGCTGACCACCGACGACGGCCATGAGCTGCTGGCGTCCGTGCCGGTGCCCAGTTCCACCCTGCACACGCTGTTCGACCTGCCTGAGTTCTAGGCGGGCTGGCGCCGGCCTTCGGCGAAGCTTTTCAGCGCGTCGTCCGTCAGGCGGTAACGCACCCACTCATCCAGCGGCACCGCGCCGATCGATACATAAAAGTCGATCGCGGGCTTGTTCCAGTCCAGCACGCTCCATTCCAGCCGCCCACACCCGTTGGCCACCGCTTCTTGCGCCAGGTGACGCAGCAGGTCGCGCCCGGCGCCGATGCCGCGATGTTCAGGGGTGATGTACAGGTCTTCCAGGTAAATACCGTTCTTGCCGAGCCAGGTGGAATAGCTGTAGAAATAGACCGCGTACCCGATCGGTTTACCGTCCGCCAGGCACATCAGCGCCTTGGCGGGCGCCTGCGGGGCAAAAAGGGTACGGGTGACGTCGTCCGCGCTGGCAATCACTTCGTGCGCGGCGCGTTCGTACACGGCCAGTTCAGTGATGAAGGCATAGATCTGGGCCGCGTCCGAGGGGATGGCGGGGCGGATGGCGATATTCACGTTGACTTCCTCCAAATAGGAGGGCCATGCTACCCGCTATTCCAGGCGCTTGCTGACGGGCGATCGGGTCTGACGCGTACACGAAGGAGACATCCTCGATGGCTGAGTCTGGTTCTGCCGCAGCTAGCACGCCGCCGCGCAAGGGGCGCCGCGTTTCCTGGATCTGGCTGGTTCCGGTGGTGGCCGTCATCGGCGGATTGCTGCTGGTGGTGCAGGCCTGGTTGAATGCGGGGCCTACGGCTACCGTCCACTTCCAGACCGCCGAAGGACTGGAAGCCGGCAAGACGCAGGTCCGATACAAGGAAGTCAACGTCGGCCTGGTTGAACGCGTCAACCTGAACGAGGACCGCACGGGCGTAGTGGTCACGATTCGCGTGGACAAGGACGCCGCCAACCTGTTGCGCGACGGCACGGTGTTCTGGGTGGTGCGCCCGCGGCTGACGCTTAGCGGGGTGTCGGGCCTGGGGACGCTGTTGTCCGGCTCGTATATTGGCCTGGACCCGGCCGGCGGCCACGGCAAGGACGGCGCGCGCGGCGAGCGTAAAAGCGAATTCACCGGCCTGGAAGTGCCGCCCGAGGTCGCGCAGGACCGGGCGGGAAAGCGCTTCACGCTGCACGCGAACGACCTGGGCTCGCTGGATGTCGGCTCACCCGTGTACTACCGCCGAATCGCCGTGGGGCAGGTGGTGAATTACCGGCTGGCCAAGAACGGCGATGGGGTCGATGTGCAGGTGTTCGTCGACGCGCCGAACGATGCCTACGTCAATGAGAGCACGCGCTTCTGGAATGCCAGCGGCGTCGACTTCAGTGTGGACGCGCGTGGTTTGCAGATGCGGTCGCAATCGCTGGTGTCGGTGATTATCGGTGGCGTGGCGTTCGATACATTGGACCAACAGGTACGCCAACCCGCATCGGCGGGGGCCGCCTTTCCACTGTTCTCAAGCGAGGAGTCGGCCCGCGCGCAGCCCGATGGCGCGCCGCTGCGCGTACGGATGCGTTTCGATCAGTCCGTGCGCGGCCTGGTGGTGGGGGCGCCGATCGACGCGTATGGCGTCACGGTGGGCAAGGTGGACGCCATCGACCTGGACTTCGATCAGACGGCCAAGCAGTTCTACGCGCTGGTCTCCGCCACGCTGTACCCCGAGCGCCTTGGCGCGGAGACATTCCATCAGATCAAGAATTTTGCCGGTCCAGACGTGGAACATCCCAGCGGCAGATTGATGACCGCCCTGGTGGCCCGAGGCACGCGGGCGCAGCTGCGCATCGGCAATCTTCTGACCGGCCAGTTATATGTCGCGCTGGCGGAATTTCCTGATGCGCCCCAGGCCACATTCAAGATGGAGGATCGACCCTTCATCCCCACCGTGCCCAACAATCTTGACCAGCTGCAACAGCAGTTGAACAGCATCCTGACCAAAGTCGAAAAGGTGCCGTTTGACGCCATCGGCGCGGAATTGGCTGGAGCGCTTCGGGGGGCGTCGCGGCTGGTCAAAAGGTTGGATACGCATCTGGCCCCAGAGGCGCAGGCCGTGCTGCGTCAGGCAAACCAGTCGCTCGCGGCGGTAGGCGCGTTGCTGGCCCCCGAATCCGCCTTGCCGGTAAATACCGACACAGCGCTGCGCGAGTTGGGCCGCGCGGCGCGTTCGCTGCGGCAGTTGGCGGATTATCTTCAGGCCCATCCCGACGCGCTGCTGCACGGCAGGGCGCCGGATGCGCCGCCCCGTCGGTAGTCAGGACACCGGCGCGGCCTGGCCGTTGGGCATGACACTTGCTGGGGGTCTTGCACGAACGGTTGCAGCATTGCGGCCGTCGGTGCGGTATCCGAGGGGGGACCACCGAATGGATCATAGTGAAATGATGGCCCGCATGATTTCTCAGCCGGTAGCGCCGGACCAGCTGGACGGCTGGGACGGCGTCTTGTCGGCGTATGCGGACTGCCTGTTGCGGGTGCAGGCCAAGCTGACCGACGCGGACGTCAGCCGCTTTCTGGATGTGGGCGCCTTGGTTTTTCGTTCGTGTTGCCAGGACGATGCACGCCTGCGGTGGACGGCCGAGGAATTAGCTTCGTTTCACCGCAAGCCGGAATGCGGCGCGTAGGCCCTGACACCAAAGCGCTGACACCAAAGCGCTGACACCACAGCGCTGACAATCAAGCGCTGAAATCGAACGCTAGGCACAACGCGTTCAGTACAAGCATTGGCTAAGCGCGAATTTACGTCCAAATGCGTGGACTTCGTCACCGTCCACCGACGCCGCCACATCCCAGTGGCCGCCGCGCGTCACCAGAAACGACTGCCCAGTCAGCGCATGCCGTAATGCAAAGCGCCAGAAGGCCGTTTCAGACCCGATAGGTTCCAGGTCATGGGGCCCTATCATCAGCCGGGTGGGTCGGGGGGTGGCGCCCAGCGACCACCGCACCGCAATCGCCAGGAAGGCGAACCGCGCGGACATCGACGACGGTTGAACGCAAAGGACTCGAATCTTGTTGCTCATGGGCGCCACCTTCTGCAGGTGCTTGTGAGCGTAGCAAAGACGCGCGTGACCTTCCATACCGCCTTTGCTGTATTTCGGCTGCAATAGTCCGATGAATGGCGGCATCGCGCGTGTGTGCGTGATGCCGCTGACCCGCCTGCGTCAGGCCGGCGCAGGCGCTGCCTGCCGAGTCACCCGGGGCAGCAGGACCAGCGCCAGGGCGGGCATCAACGCAAACGCCGCGAACAGCCAGCGGGCGGCATGCCGAGCCCCTTCGACACCGCCTGGGTCGGCAAGCCCCGCGCTATTGACAACCACCCCGGCCAGCGCCGCCGTTACCGCCGCCGCGTACAGCTGCACGGTGGTAATCGACGAAGACGTCAGCGTCTCTTCGCCTTTGGGCGCCGCGTTGAAGACTTTGGTCAGCAGATGCGGCCAGGCCAGCCCAATGCCGAATCCCACCCCGGCCAGCGCAACGATGTAGGCGCCCAGCCCAACGGGGGACGCCAGCAGCGCCGGCTGCGGCGTCATGATTCCCAGGCCGATCAACGACGCCAGGATCACGATGGGGCTGATGCGGATCAGCCTGTCGGCGGCGCGACCCGCCCGGGTGGCGCTGGGCATGGCGGCCAGCGTCCAGCCGGCGCCCATGGCAGCGGTCAGGTAGCCCGCCTTTAACGGCGACATGCCGTGGATGACCTGCAGGAAGTAGGGCACGAATATCTCGGTGGCGATGGCGGCCACCACCAGGCACATCGTCGCGTACAACGCGCCAAGCGGCGCACGCAAGCTATAAGCGCCGGTGGGAAGCAGCCGATAACGCGCGCGGGCGTCGACGCGGGCGATCAGCAGGGCGACGATGAGCCCCGCCGCAATGCCCGCCACGTTCCACCCAAGCTGCGTCGACAAGCTGGCCAGCGTGACGGCGATCACCGATATGACCAGCAACGCCAGCGTACGCAGCGGCAGCGCCGAGCGCGGCGCGGGAGGTACCGACGCCCGCCCGCCGACCTTGAATGCGACGATCAACGCCAGCAGCGCGGCAACCGGCAACAGCGCCCAGAACGCCAGCCGCCAATTCCCGGCCTGCGCGAATATTCCGCCGATGGCAGGCCCGGACAGCGTGGCAACCCCCCACATGCAAGACACCAGGGCCATGGCGCGCGACCACAGCGGTGCGTCAAACACCAAACGGATCAATGCGTAGCTCAACGCGAAAAGAACGCCGCCGCCCAGCCCCTGCACGCTGCGTCCGGCCAGCAGTACCGGCATGTCGGGGGCCGTTGCGCAGATGACGGCCCCGGCGCTGAACACGGCCACGGCAAACAGGTAGGCGCTACGCGGCCCCAGTGTTTCGATCAGCTTGGCCGACAGCGCGGATCCGATGATGGACGTCACCACGAACAGCGTCGTGTTCCATGCGTAGTACTCCAACCCGCCGATGTCCCGGATCACCGTGGGCAGGATCGTCGTGACGATATAGACGTTGATCGCGTGCAGCGCGACGCCTCCCGCCAGGGCAATCGACCGCAGGGCATTGGCGCCTTGCAACAGATCGGCCCACGAAGCGCTGGGCGCGGCGGGCTCAAGGGTAGGGCGGGTGGGCACAGGCGCTCCGATATATAAACAAGCAAAGGCTTTGATAATACGTGTGTGGCGAGAAAGGCACAACGCGAAACCGGCGCATCCTTGCCGCCTGTTCAGGCGCGGAGCCGAAGCCTGGCCGTATCAACGCCGCCGGGGCAAACCGCGCAGGATCAAGTCCAGGGTGTGAAGCGCGTCGTCAAGGCGGTTCGATTCGCCGGCCGCACCGGCGATCCATAACGCGCTGTCGGTCAGTCCGCCATTAATGAAGTTAGCCAAGGCCCAGGGGTCGGCGTGCTCGATCAGACCGTCGTCAATCAGTTGCTGAAGCAACGCCGCCATCGACGCAATGCACTGCGATTGCGCCGCGTTCGGCCCCGCGCCCAGCACCGCCGGGGCGTCTTGCAACACTATCCGCCGAATGGCCGGTTCAGTTGCCATCCGCAGATATGCGCGGCAACGCTCGCGCAGCGCTGTCCATGCGTCGGCGGCCTGACCCGAAATATCGTTCAAGCGGCGGTCCATATCGTCATCAATCTGTTGGACCACCGCTGCAAGCAAGCCCTGTTTGTCGTTGAAATGGTGATACAAGGCTCCTCGCGTCAATCCCACCCGGGCGGTCAGATCGTCCATGGACGTTGCGGCATAACCCACGTGTTCAAACGCGTGGCGGGCGGTGGCAAGCAGCTTGGCGCGAGTCGCCTCGATCATTTCCGCGCGGGTGCGGGGCATGTGCGTCTCCCATGACATACGGTGCGCAGGTTAATTGACATACGGAATGTATGTGAATAGCATCCGCCTGTCCACCCAATCAGCAAAAGGTCTTCGGTGTCCAATCCGTATCGTGAGTTATTCAACGCGCCAGGCGCCCTGGGTTTCGTGCTGGCCGGCGCTATCGCGCGCCTGCCTTTGCCGATGATCGGCATCGGCATCATCACGATGCTGTCGGAAGTGCGGGGCGCTTACGGCATGGCGGGCGCCGTTGCCGCCACCTTTGCGTTGGCGACCGCATTGCTGGCCCCGCGCATTTCGCGGCTGGTGGATCGCCATGGGCAAGGGCGTGTGCTGCCGGTTGCAGCGGGCGTATGCGTTGCCGCATTGATTGGATTGTCTGCCTGCGTGCAGTGGAACGCGCCGGATTGGACGCTGTTCCTGTTTGCCGCGCTGGCGGGCTCGTTGCCCAGCATGCCGGCGATGATTCGTGCCCGTTGGACCGAGATCTTTCGCGACCAGCCGCAACTGCGCACCGCCTATGCGCTGGAGTCGGTGGCCGACGAGGTCAGCTTCATCCTGGGCCCGCCCTTGGCCGTGGGCCTTAGCGTGGCCTTGTTTCCGCAAGCGGGGCCGCTGGTGGCCGCGTTGCTGTTGGCGGTGGGGGTGACGGCATTCGTCTTGCAGCGCGCCACGGCGCCCAGCGTGCAGGCCGTCCCGGCGGGGCGGCAGGCCTCGGTATTGCGCATGCCGTCCATGTGGGCGCTGGTGGCCATGATGGCGGCGATGGGCGTCATCGTGGGCACCATCGACGTCCTGAGCGTTGCCTTTGCCCGCGCTCAGGGCGTGCCGGCGGGCGCGAGCCTTGTGCTGTCCGCCTATGCGCTGGGTTCATGCGTGGCGGGGCTGGTGTTTGGCGTCATGAAATTTCAGATGCCGCTGGCCCGCCTGCTGTCGATCGCGGCGGCCGTGACGGCATTCACAACGTTGCCGTTGCTGCTGGTGAACGACCTTGTGACCTTGGCGCTGGGCGTGTTGCTGGCCGGGCTGTCGTTTGCCCCCACCATGATCATCGCGATGGCGCTGGTGGAAAGCAGCGTGCCGGGCCAACGTCTGACGGAAGGGCTGACCTGGCTGGTCACCGGGCTGGGGGCCGGGGTCGCGGCGGGTGCGGCGATAGCGGGCTGGGTCGTGGATCACCACGGGGTGCAAGCCGGGTTCTGGACGGCTACGGTGGCAGGCGCGATCGTATTGCTTGTGGCATTGCCTGGCGGTCGCCGGCCAGTTGTGGCGGATGTCGCGCTGTAAACCGACGCAAACCGACGCATCGCTAGAATTGGGGCTCCGGTGCGCTGTGGGGGCGCGCCGTTCACAGGAGCACGCATGTCCAGAACCGTTGTCAATCCTGATACCGTTTTCAACACCGTCCAGTACGGATTCAGCCAGGCGGTCATCGTGACCGGGCAACGCAGAATGCTGTTGTCGGGCCAGGTCGGCGTAGACATTAACGAGCGCACCGTCGGCCCCGGGCTGCAAGAACAAACTGAAGCCGCGCTGGACAATATCGAACGTGTGCTGGCCGCCGCGGGCGCCAACCTGGCGCAGGTCATCATGCTGCGCATCTACATCTGCGAAACCGCGCGAGAGGATCAGGAAGTGATCGCCCAGGCGCTGCGCGACCGTTTTCCGAAAGACCCGCCGCCGTCCTCATGGGTCATCGTCAGCGGGCTGTCGCTGCCGGAATGGCTGGTGGAGATCGAAGCGGAAGCCATGCTGGATTGACGCGGGCTGCGGCTAGGGCTTGTCGCGCCAGGGCGTCGCAGCGAAGGCTACGCGCAGATGCGCCAGGAACGCGGCAGTACGAGCAGACTGCTCATGGCGCGACTTGACCAACGCCACGACATTGGCGTCCGGCAAGCTCCAGCCCGCCAGCAGGGGCACCAGCGTACGCGCCTTCAGGTGTTCCGCCACATCCCATTCCGAACGCGCAACGATGCCGTGCCCGGCCAATGCCCACTGCACGGCGGCCGCGCCGGTGTTGCTGGACAGCACGGGCGATACGCGCACGCCCACGGCGGGGCCTCTGCCGCGCTTGAATCGCCATAAGGTCACGTCTTCGTCGTTTTCACGCAGCGCGATGCAGTCATGGTCGCGCAGGTCCTCGGGTTTGGCTGGCGCGCCATGGCGCGCCAGATACGCGGGCGACGCGCACAGGATGCGGCGGTTGGGCGCCAGGGGGTAGGCCACCAACGTCGAGTCGCGCAGCTCACCGATGTGGATCATGACGTCCCAGTTATCGGCTGCCAGACGCGGAGGGCCGTCAGACAGCGTCAGGCTTGCGGTGATGTTGTCGCTGGTTTTTCGAAATTCAGCCACCAGCGCGGCAACGTAGCGCTGCCCAAAGCCCAGCGGCGCCACAACGCGCAAATGCCCCGCCACCACGCCCCGGCGGCCGGCCAACTCATCGGCCAGATCGCCGAGTTCGCCGCAGATTTGTCCTGCGCGCAACGCCAATAAACGACCTTCGTCGGTCAGTGCGGTGCCTTTGCCGGATCGGTTTACCAGCCGGACGCCCAGACGCTTTTCCAATGCATGCAACCGTTGCGTTACGGCCGGGGGCGTCACGTCCAGCGCCCGGGCGGCCTGCGCAAGCGAGGGCGTGGCCGCAAGGCTCAGGAAAAATCGTAAGTCGTCCGTCGTGATCATTCAGTCTCGGCTTAATGAAAAATTAAGCTGTCATTAAACACGCGCGGGCCGGGTCGCGCCATACTCGGTCGACCGATTCAGAATATTCCGGATCGACTACGCCTTTTTCGAGACCCGCTCATGACACCCGCCAGCCTTCCCGTTACCCTCGACAGCCTTGAAACCCCGTGCCTGCTGTTGGATGAAACGCGCATGACGCGCAACATCCAACGGCTGGCCGCGTTGATGGCCAGCCACGGCGTGCGACTGCGCCCACACCTGAAAACGCCCAAGTCCATCGAAGTGGCGCGTCGGGTGATGAGCGGCCCCCACGGGCCGGCCGCTGTCTCGACCTTGCAGGAGGCAGAGCAGTTTGCGGCCGCCGGTGTCACCGATCTGCTCTACGCGGTAGGCGTGTCGCCGGGCAAGCTGCCGCGCGTGCTGGCGCTGCGCCAGCGCGGCGTGGACCTGACGGTGGTTGTCGACAGCCTGGATGCGGCGCGCGCGGTAGCGGCGCAGGCGCAGGCCAGCGGCAGCGGGATACCGGCGTTGATCGAAATCGATTGCGACGGCCACCGGGCTGGGGTGCAGCCCGGCAACGCCGAGCAACTGCTAGCGATTGCGCGGGTGCTGCACGCGGCGGACAGCCTGCGCGGCGTCATGACCCACGCCGGCGAATCCTATGGCTGCCGCAGCGTCGACGCCATCGCCGACATGGCCGAGCAAGAGCGCGCCGCCGCCGTGGGCTGCGCCCGGACGATCCGTGAGGCAGGGCTGCCGTGCCCGGTCGTCAGCGTGGGATCGACGCCCACCGCCCATTTCGCGCGCAACTTGGACGGCGTGACGGAAGTGCGCGCGGGCGTGTATGTATTTTTCGATCTGGTGATGGCGGGCTTGGGCGTCTGTTCAATGGACGACATCGCCGCATCGGTGCTGACCACGGTGATCGGACACCAGCCCGACAAGGGCTGGATATTGGTCGACGCCGGGTGGATGGCCATGTCGCGCGACCGCGGCACCGCCAAGCAGGCCGTCGACCAGTTGTACGGCGTGGTCTGCGACGTAAACGGAAACGTCTACCCCGATCTGCTGTTGGCCGAGACCAACCAGGAGCAGGGCATCATCAAGTTGCGCGCGGCAAGCGATGCCCGCCTGCCGGATCTGCCGCTGGGTACCAAGCTGCGCATCCTGCCTAACCACGCCTGCGCGACATGCGCTCAGCACGACGCCTACGAAGTCGTCCGGCCCGGCGAGCCCGGCGTGGTGGCGCACTGGGAACGGTTTCGCGGCTGGTGAATCGGCGTCCCGGCAGGTGAATCGGCGTCCTATAAGGGGCCGCCTATAATGCGCACGCCTCAACGACTACGGGGGAGACGTTCGCATGCAGTACGAATATTTGTTCTGGTCCATGGCCGCGATGGTGGCGGCCGCGCTGATCGGCGGTTCGCTTTGCGGCCGCCTGCGTTCGGTCAAGCAAGTGCTGCTGGGCGTGCTTGCCCTGGCCTTGGCCATTTGCGTTGCCGTTGTGCTGCTATCGCACCACGGCGGCTTTGGCGACTTGTCGGCGATGCTGTCCATCGCCGCCTTCATGTTCAGCCTGGTGATCGGCACCGCGGCATCCCTGCTCACGCGGCGCATCCTGCAACGCCGCTGAGCCTTTATCTGTAGTCTTTACTTCACTCTTCGGCGTCGAATTCCTCGGCGTCGTCTTCGTCGTCCTCATCCTGCTCCAGCGCGTCGTATCCCTTCCAGGTAATACGCCAGCGCGCGGCACCGGCATTGGCGGCGGTTTCGCTCACTTGCTTGACCAGGCCGGCATCGGCCAACAGGTCCAGGTGATGCGCAATGACTTGCAAGCCCTGTTCTTCAGGGTGCGGCGCCAAGGCGGCATTCTTGATGTCGTGGGTGCTCAAGTTGGGGCCGGGCGCGTCGCGCAGGGCGCCCAGGATCGTGACGACCAAGTCGAAATCGCGTTGCATGATGTTCACCGTAAGAAAAATAGTAGGCTGACAATAGCAGAGTTCCGTGGCGTGGATGCGACGGTGCGCAAGGCCGGGTTACAGTCGATGGTTCTCGACAACCGACACTTACCTACAGAACTTTATGAAGAAACCCGCTGAACGCGATTGCCTTGCGGTGATCCCCGGTTATACGGGCCAGGCCGCCAAGCTCTACCTGACGCGTGGCGAAGACGAGCGCATCGAAGGCGTGACGATTTTCGACCTGCTTGGCCACGTCAAGCAACAAGGCGACGCCGATTCCGCCGCCGCCTGGATCGGCCAATGGCTGGCCCAGGAAGCCGACAACCGCAGGGCGCGCCGCACGCAGCTGCAGGCGCAGATGTTCATCTGCAAGCTCACCGGCGATGACAAGAGCGCGTTCCTGGCCGCTCAGAAGCCGCTCATCCGTGTTCTGACCGATGCCGGGGTGCGCTGCCGTAGCGTAGCGGCCACGTCGGGGGCCGCTCGCCAGTCGCTGGGACCAAATGTCAAAAAACATTAGGCGAAGGCTGTTATAGTCGCGCCTGGGCGTGAGATTGCACCTTCACGGTGCGTGCGTCCAAGCGGGCCCAGCCCGCTGATCAAGGAAGATTGAACATGGAAATAGTAAGTCGGCACCTTGCCGACGTAGAGGGCGGCGTCGAGCTGCTCACGACGCTGGATGGCGAGCCCATCAGCGTCTACGTGGTGGTGGGCGTAACCGATCTCAATGCGATCGCTGACATCGTCCCCATCGAAAAAGTCGAAGCCGGAGCGGATATACACGCTTCAAATGTCGACAATGTTGATAATGCGCAAGAACAAATCGACCAGGTCCTGGAAAATATGAATCCCGGCGACGTGGCGGTTTTCCTTTGCTCGGGATCCGATGCTTTTGGCGCGGCTCTCGATCTGTTGGGTTTACCTATCGACCAGTAAGCCTGACGGCAAACCAAAGTGCTGATCCGAATGACGTATGAAAGACGTATGCGTTAAGACAGCATTTATATAAGCCCCGATTGTTTTTTTATTTTGTATGGGTGTTTACACCTATGCAGGGACAAGTTTTGCCTATGAAAACGTGCAAATTTTCAACGCAGTTTCTCTTTGTTGCATTATTGGCACGTATTTTTTAGGATTATGTTGACTTGTGAGGGGAACATAACGATAGTGTCGGCACACGATCACAAGCGTTGCGATTTTCGTTCAGTGCCGTGCCTTTTCCGGCTCAGCGTTATTGTTCTACTGTCCCCTCCTTGATTGATTCGTGACCTCCGGGCATTTGCCCATTATCTCTAGGAAATACAGTATGGAAACCGGCGTCGTTAAGTGGTTCAATTCGGAAAAAGGCTATGGCTTCATCACCCCGGAAGCGGGTGGTAAGGATCTGTTCGCTCACTTCTCCGAAATCCAGGGTTCTGGCTTCAAGTCTCTGGAAGAGAACCAGCGCGTCAGCTTTGTGACGGCCAATGGCCCCAAGGGCCCGCAAGCCACGAAGATTCAGGTCCTGTAAAGGTCTGAGTTCTCGCAAAAAAGCCCCTTCGGGGGCTTTTTTTGTTTTTGCCGCGCGGTATTCTGCACCTGCCGGTATGGCCACACCCCCCCGCGCATGCCTGTGCCGCCTCTATGCCCTCAGGACCGTTTCCATGACTGCTTCCTCGCCCATACCCTTAACTACACAAGCGACCGACGTCGTGGCCTTCTGGGCCGATGCAGGGCCGCAGCAGTGGTATCGGAAAAGCGATGCGTTCGACGCCGAGTTCCGGCAGCGCTTCGAGACGGCGCATTGGGCTGCCGCATCGAGGCAGCTTGATGCCTGGCAGGAAGATGCCGATGGCGCGCTGGCCTTGATGATCTTGCTGGACCAGTTTCCACGTAATGCGTATCGCGGTACGGCACATATGTTTGCCACCGACCCGCTGGCGCAGTATTTCGCTGAACGGGCGATCGCGGCAGGGCACGATCTGGCAGTGCAGCCGGCAATGCGGCAGTTCTTTTACATGCCGTTCGAGCATTCGGAAAGCCTGGCCATGCAAAACCGTGGCGTCGCGCTGATGGAGCCGCTGGAGCCGGATACGCTGCGCTGGGCCATCTTGCATCGGGACATCATCAAGCGCTTTGGCCGATTCCCGCATCGCAATGCCGTGTTGGGACGACAGACCACTCAGGCCGAACATGAATTCCTGGCTGCAGGCGGATTTGCGGGGTGATGGGCGTTAGCGACGCATGCGCTGGCGCGCGGGTATTGGGCGGCGGGTATCGGGTATCGGCATGTATCTTTTCATACCAAGGTGAAAATATTCATCTTTATGTGACCGGCGGCTGCGAACTAACACGGCGCCCGCGTCGACCATTCGCATATTTGACGTTTTTCCGGGTTCACCAATACACTGGGTTCAGCGAGATTTTCAAGCGACGCGGTCTGCGTCAACTTGTCGCCGTCAGTGGTGCTGCGGTTGCTTCCTCTCCCATCCTTGATGATCTGGCGCCCCGCGAGCAATCGCATCTTTTAGGTTCAAGGACAATCCATGGCAACCGGCATCGTTAAGTGGTTCAACGCCGAAAAGGGTTACGGCTTCATCATGCCCGACGACGGCAGCAAAGACCTTTTCGCCCATTACTCCGAGATCCGCAGCGAAGGCTATAAATCGCTGCAGGAAAACCAGCGCGTAACCTTCGAGGTCGGTACCGGTCCCAAGGGTCCCAGCGCCAAGAACATCAAGGTCGCGGCCTGACGCTTTGCGGGTAGCGCGCCGGGTGCGCCCGGTGTTCGGCCCATAAAAAAGCCCCCACACGCAACGTGTGGAGGCTTTTTTTTACGACAGCGACAGGCGTTGTCGCCCGTGCCTTAGTGCTTGTGCGCGGCGCGAGTCGACAGCTTGTCGACCAGCGCAATACCCAGCGCCGACAGTATGAACAATGCGTGGATGATGGTTTGCCACATGACGCCGGCTTCGGTGAAGCGCGCGTTCGGCGTGCCGATCGTGCCGGCTTCGATGAACGTGCGCAGCAAGTGGATGGACGAGATGCCGATGATCGCCATCGCCAGTTTCACTTTCAGCACGCTGGCGTTCACATGGCTTAGCCATTCCGGTTGATCCGGGTGGTTCTGCAAGCGCAGCCGCGACACGAAGGTTTCGTATCCGCCAACGATCACCATGACAAGCAGGTTCGAGATCATGACCACGTCGATCAGGCCCAACACCAGCAGCATGATTTCCATCTCGCCAAAGCTGTTGGCGTGGGTGAGCAGGTGCCATAGCTCTTTCAGAAAGAGCATGACGTAGACGCCTTGCGCCACGATGAGCCCAAGGTAGAGCGGCAATTGCAGCCAGCGCGAACTGAAGATCAAACTGGGTAAGAGGCCCAGGCGGGGAGGGGAGGGTTCAATCATGTTGGGTGCGAGCCATTTGTTGTTTGCGATAAAAGCGCGGCGGCAATTCTAACAACGCCAAGACGACGCCGGCAGCAGATTTTTATGACAAAGCCGAGTCGTGTCTTCACGGTCAGCTAGCACTTCTGCGCCCGGTCTGCCCGACTTTTATGTAAGCGAAACTGCCATTTGCGAAACTCTGTGGCGAAACGCTTAGGGCGCTTTGGGCATATATAGAATTGCCGCCTCGCTCGCATAGAGTCAGTCAAGAGGAGTTTGTTCCCATGAAGATCCGCTACACCGTTGCCGCGTTGACCGTCGCGCTTGCCCCTTATTCCGCGTCGCATGCCTTCGACATCGGCGGCCTGGTGGGCGCCGGCAGCAAGGTTGTGCAAGCTGCCACCCTGAGCGACGCCGAAATCAAGACCTTGTCGGACAAGGCGTGCGCGCAAAGCGATTCCCAAGAAAAGATTGCCGCGCCCGGCAGCAAGTACGATGCGCGTCTGCAGAAGATCGCCAAGGCGCTGGGCGGCACCGTCAATGGTCAGAAGGCCAACTACAAGGTCTACATCACCAAGGACGTCAATGCCTGGGCCATGGCCAACGGCTGCATCCGCGTCTATAGCGGCTTGATGGACATGATGACGGACGACGAAGTCATGGGCGTGGTCGGCCACGAAATCGGCCACGTTGCGCTGGGCCATAGCAAGAAGGCCATGCAAACCGCCTACACCGTGTCCGCCGCGCGCGATGCCGCCGGTGCCGCGGGTGGCGCCACGGTCGCAGCCCTGAACTCGTCCCAGCTGGGCGACCTGACCGAAAAGTTCATCAACGCGCAGTTCTCGCAATCGCAGGAAAGCGCTGCGGACGACTATTCGTTCGATCAGTTACAGGCCAAGAAGCTCAACACCCGCGGCCTGGTCACGGCTTTCCAGAAGCTTGCCGAGCTTGATGGCGGCAAGAGCGATATGATGAGCTCGCACCCGTCCTCGGCCAAGCGCGCTCAACACATCGAAGATCGCATCGCCAAGGCCAAATAAGGCGTCAAAGCGACGTTCGCCTTCCCTTTTCGGGCGGAAAACGGGGCGCGAGTATCCGGGCAAATCCGGGGCTCGCGCCCCTTTGCGTCAGGGTTCCGGAAGTTTCCGGTAAAATGGCGCGTTTATCCGCCCGTAATCTCATCTCTCGGAAAATAGGTCTTTTAATGCAGCCTGTGGTTGAAACCCTCTCCGGCCTGGAGCGCCGTGTTGATCTGGCCGTCTCGGTGGCCGACGTCGAAAAGGAAGTCCAGGCGCAATTAAAGCGCGTGGCTCGCACCGCCAAGGTCCCCGGCTTCCGCCCGGGTAAAGCTCCGCTCGCCATGCTCGAGCGTAGCCATGGCCCCAGCATCCGCTACGACGTGATCAATAGCCAAGTTGGCCGTGCCTTCGAACAAGCCATCGACGGCGCCAAGCTGCGCGTCGCTGGCGCCCCGAACCTCGAACCCAAGACTGAAGGCGTTACCGACGATACGCTGGCGTTCACCGCCACGTTCGAGGTCTACCCTGAAGTCGCCGTGCCGGATCTGTCGGCTCTGGCTGTCACCCGCTACGAAACCGCCGTCACCGACGCCGAAGTTCAACAAACCCTGGACGTTCTGCGCAAGCAGCGCGCCACGTTCGAAGCCCGTGAAGGCCGCGCCGCGCAAGATGGCGACCGCGTCACGCTGGACTTCGCCGGCACCATCGACGGCGTGCCGTTCGAAGGCGGCAAGGCCGAAGACTTCCCGTTCGTGCTCGGCCAAGGCCGCATGCTGCCGGAATTCGAAGAAGCCGCTCGCGGCCTGAAGGCTGGCGAAACCAAGGTCTTCGAACTGAAGTTCCCGGATGACTATCAAGGCGTGGAAGTCGCCGGCAAGACCGCCGAATTCACCATTACCGTCAAGGAAGTGGCTGAAGGCGTCCTGCCCGAACTGAACAGCGAATTCGCCAAGTCCCTGGGCCAAGCCGAAGGCGACGTCGAAAAGCTGAAGGCCGACATCCGCAGCAACATCGAGCGCGAAGTCAAGGTCCGTTCGGCTGGCCGCACCAAGTCCAGCGTCATGGACGCCCTGGTTGAAGCCGGCAAGTTCGACGTGCCGAAGGCTCTGGTCGACAACGACGTTCAAGGCCGTGTCGCCGCTGCCCGCGAAGAGCTCAAGCAGCGCGGCATCCCCAACGCCGAGTCCGTGCCGATCCCGGCTGAAGCTTTCTCGACTGAATCCGAACGCCGTGTCCGCCTGGGCCTGCTGGTGTCGGAACTGGTCAAGCAAGCCCAGTTGCAAGCCAAGCCCGAGCAAGTTCGTGCGCGCATCGAAGAATTCGCGGAAAACTACGAACAACCCGCTCAGGTTGTCAGCTATTACCTGGCAGACCGCCAGCGTCGTGCTGAAATCGAGGCTATCGTGCTGGAAGACAATGTCGTCGCGCACGTTCTGGAAAAGGCTAAGGTCACCGAAGAAAAGGTGCCTTTCGATCAGTTGATGGGGATGGCGTAACACTATGCAGAGATTCACCGATTTCTATGCGGCAATGAATGGCGGGTCTTCGGTGACCCCCACCGGCCTGGGCTACATTCCCATGGTTATCGAGCAGTCGGGGCGCGGCGAACGCGCCTACGACATCTATTCGCGTCTGCTCCGCGAACGGCTCATTTTCCTGGTGGGTCCGGTCAATGACGCAACGGCCAACCTGGTTGTGGCGCAGTTGCTGTTCCTGGAATCGGAGAATCCTGACAAGGACATTTCCCTGTACATCAACTCGCCTGGCGGGTCGGTGTATGCGGGAATGGCCATTTTTGACACCATGCAGTTCATCAAGCCGGACGTGTCGACTCTGTGCACCGGCCTGGCGGCCAGCATGGGCGCGTTCCTGCTGGCGGCTGGCAAGAAGGGCAAGCGTTTCACGCTGCCCAACTCCCGGATCATGATCCACCAGCCGTCGGGCGGAGCCCAGGGCCAAGCGTCCGACATTCAGATCCAGGCTCGCGAGATCCTGGACCTGCGCGAACGTCTTAACCGGATCCTGGCCGACAACACCGGCCAGTCGATGGAGCGAATCGGCCTGGACACGGAACGTGACAACTTCATGTCCGCCGAAGATGCGGTATCGTATGGATTGGTGGACAAGGTGATGAGCTCCCGCTCGGAAGGCTGACTTCCAGGCTGATCCGAACCCGCTGCCACCAAGTTTGAGTAAGCGCATGCGCCGGGCCCGTTACCGGTCTGGCGCATCTTTACCTGAGATACGAAACAAATATGCCTGAAAAAAAGGGATCGGCAGACGCAAAAGTGCTGCATTGCTCGTTTTGCAATAAAAGCCAGCATGAAGTCCGCAAGCTGATCGCGGGTCCGTCGGTGTTCATCTGTGATGAATGCATAGATCTGTGCAACGACATCATCCGCGAGGAAGCGCAAGCGACCGCGCGCGCGGCGATTCGTTCCGAACTGCCCACTCCGGCCGAAATCAAAACCTTCCTCGATCAGTACGTCATTGGGCAAAACTCGCCCAAGCGCATGCTGGCCGTGGCGGTTTACAACCATTACAAGCGCATTCGTCACGGCGAGATCAAGGGTGACGAAGTCGAGCTCTCCAAGAGCAACATCATGCTGATCGGGCCCACGGGCTCCGGCAAGACGCTGTTGGCGCAGACGCTTGCGCGCATGCTGAATGTGCCTTTCGTCATGGCTGACGCCACGACGCTGACCGAAGCCGGCTATGTCGGTGAAGACGTCGAGAACATCATTCAGAAGTTGCTGCAGAACTGCAACTACGAAGTCGAGAAAGCGCAGCGCGCCATTATCTACATCGACGAAATCGACAAGATTTCCCGCAAGTCGGACAACCCGTCCATTACGCGCGACGTTTCCGGCGAAGGCGTGCAGCAGGCGCTGCTCAAGCTGATCGAAGGGACGGTTGCTTCTGTGCCCCCGCAAGGCGGGCGCAAGCATCCGAACCAGGACTTCGTGCAAGTGGACACGACCAACATCCTGTTCATCGTGGGCGGCGCCTTCGATGGTTTGGAAAAGGTCATCCGGGACCGTACCGAAAAGTCCGGCATCGGTTTCTCGGCCTCGGTGCGGGCCAAGTCCGAACGCGGTGTCGGCGAGCTGTTCTCGGAAGTCGAACCCGAAGATCTGATCAAGTTCGGCTTGATCCCGGAACTGGTCGGTCGTCTGCCCGTGGTCGCCACGCTGGACGAGCTGGACGAAGCGGCCTTGGTTCAGATTCTGACCGAACCCAAGAACGCGTTGCTCAAGCAGTTCCAGAAGCTGTTCGCCATGGAAGGCGCCGAGCTTGACCTGCGTCCGGCGGCATTGAAGGCGATCGCCCGCAAGGCGCTGAAGCGTAAGACGGGTGCCCGTGGCTTGCGTTCGATTATCGAACAAACGCTGTTGGACACCATGTACGAGCTGCCTTCTCAGGGCAATGTAAAGCGTGTGGTCGTCGACGAGAACGCAATCGAAGGCGAGGGCAAGCCCTTGCTGATCTACGCGGACGAAGCCGGCGAATCCGACAAGCCGGAACGTGGAGAAGTCCGCGACGCCGCAGCCTGATATTTCAAAAAAGCCCGTTCCTGTAACGGGTTTTTTTGCCGTAGGAGTGCCCTCCGGGGCATTTTTTTTTGCCTTTTGCCTATCCGGCAGCCGGGATCTTGAATTTTCGGCTATTGTTCCCATAACAGACGTAACTGACGCGGATAGCCCGGGTACTCTCTCCCAGGCTCCCCGTCCCCGATACGCCGAGTCATACCGAGGAACCTCCTATGTCTGCCAGCCAGACCCTGCCTTCCGACCCGATCGACCTGCCTTTGCTCCCACTTCGCGACGTCGTGGTGTTCCCGCATATGGTCATCCCGCTGTTCGTCGGCCGTCCGCGCTCTATTCGCGCGCTCGAGGTTGCGATGGAAGCGGGCAAAAGCATCATGCTGGTGGCCCAAAAATCCGCCGGCAAGGATGACCCCACCCCCGAAGACGTCTACGAGATCGGCTGCGTTGCCGGCATCCTCCAGATGCTCAAGTTGCCCGACGGCACCGTTAAGGTTCTGGTCGAAGGCACTCAGCGTGCCCGCATCAACAGCATCGAAGACGCCGATTCGCATTTCACCTGCCAGGTGACGCCGATCGAGCCGGACGCCATGCAGGGCTCCGAAACCGAGGCCCTGCGCCGCGCGATCGTTGCCCAGTTCGAACAGTACGTAAAGCTCAACAAGAAGATCCCCCCGGAGATCCTGACCTCGTTGGCCGGCATCGACGATGCGGGCCGCCTGGCTGACACGATCGCCGCGCATCTTCCGCTGAAGCTCGAGCAGAAGCAAAAAATGCTCGAGATCGTCGGCACGTCTGAGCGCCTTGAAGGTCTGCTTACCCAGCTGGAAACCGAGATCGACATTCTTCAGGTCGAGAAGCGGATTCGCGGCCGCGTGAAGAAGCAGATGGAAAAGAGCCAGCGCGACTACTACCTGAATGAGCAGGTCAAAGCCATTCAGAAGGAGTTGGGCGAAGGCGAAGAGGGCGCGGACATCGAAGAGCTTGAAAAGAAGATCATCGCTGCCCACATGCCCAAAGAGGCGCGCAAGAAGGCCGATGCTGAGCTCAAGAAGCTCAAGCTGATGTCGCCGATGTCGGCCGAAGCCACCGTGGTGCGCAACTACATCGATACGCTCATCAACCTCCCCTGGAGGAAGAAGAGCAAGATCAACAACTCGATCGCCAACGCCGAGACGGTGCTGGACAACGACCATTACGGTCTGGAAAAGGTCAAGGAACGCATTCTTGAATATCTTGCCGTGCAGCAGCGCGTGGACAAGGTCAAGGCGCCGATCCTGTGCCTGGTCGGCCCTCCGGGCGTCGGCAAGACCTCGCTGGGGCAGTCCATTGCCAAGGCCACGAACCGCAAGTTCGTGCGTATGGCGCTGGGCGGCGTGCGTGACGAGGCCGAGATCCGTGGCCATCGCCGTACGTACATCGGTTCTATGCCCGGCAAGATCGTGCAGAACATGTCGAAGGTTGGCGTGCGCAATCCCTTGTTCCTGCTTGACGAGATCGACAAGCTGGGCATGGATTTCCGCGGTGACCCCTCGTCGGCGCTGCTTGAAGTGCTGGACCCGGAACAAAACCACACGTTCCAGGACCACTACATCGAGGTCGACTTCGACCTGTCCGACGTCATGTTCGTCGCCACCAGCAACACGCTGAACATCCCGCCGGCCCTGTTGGACCGTATGGAAGTTATCCGCCTGTCCGGTTACACGGAAGAGGAAAAGATCCATATCGCTCGCGACCATTTGCTGCCTAAGCTGATGCAGAACAACGGCGTGAAGGACAACGAGCTGACGGTCGATGACAGTGCGCTGCGCGATATCGTTCGCTACTACACCCGGGAAGCCGGTGTGCGCGCGTTGGAACGTGAAGTGGGCAAGATCTGCCGCAAGGTCATCAAGCAATTGCTGACCCAGAATGATCGCGCCAAGGCCGAAGGCAAGACCCTTGAGGTCAAGCCGGTCAACGTCACGGGCGACAACCTGAGCGACTATCTGGGCGTGCGCCGCTACACCTTCGGGATGGCCGAGAAGGAAAACCAGGTGGGTCAGGTGACCGGTCTGGCTTGGACCGAAGTGGGTGGCGATCTGCTGACGATCGAAGTTGCCGACATGCCGGGTAAGGGCGTGATCCAGCGTACGGGTTCGCTTGGCGACGTGATGAAGGAATCGGTGGAAGCGGCTCGCACGGTAGTGCGGTCCCGCGCTCGCCGCCTGGGCTTTGCCGACAGCGTGTTCGAAAAGCACGACATGCACGTACACGTTCCCGAAGGCGCGACGCCCAAGGACGGCCCGTCCGCGGGTATCGCGATCACGACGGCCATGGTTTCGGCGCTGTCGCGCATTCCGGTGCGCGCCGATGTCGCCATGACTGGCGAGATCACGCTGCGCGGCGAAGTGCTGCCTATCGGCGGCCTGAAGGAAAAGCTGCTGGCGGCACACCGTGGTGGTATCAAGACGGTCTTGATTCCCGAGGAAAACGTCAAGGACTTGGCGGAGATCCCCGATAACGTCAAGAACCAACTTGAGATCGTGCCGGTCCGCTGGATCGACAAGGTGTTGGAGCTGGCGCTGGAGCGTCTGCCGGAACCCCTGGCCGAGGAAGAAGCCGTCAAAGACGCGCTTGTGACGAAGCCGGCCGAGCCTGGCTCGACGGATCCGGTTCTGAAGCACTGATCGCCTGTCACGGCAGGGCGCCCGCAGTATGTGGCGCCCAAACAAAAACCCCGCCAACATGTGGCGGGGTTTTTTTTGGGTTTCGATGGGGCCTTGGTTTTGGCGATCCCGGTCGCTAGGACCGGGGCTGTTGCGATGCCAAGGCTATGGCTGGGCTAGGCCCGCAGACAGTGCGCGAGCTGACCCCTGCTGCGTCAGTGCAATGCGTGCGTACGGATCAAACCGACGGCGATGCCTTCCAGCGCGAACTCCTGGTCTGCTTCAACGATGATGGTCTGAAAGTCCGGGTTTTCCGGCAGCAGTTCGATATGCCCATTGGTGCGTTGCAGGCGCTTGACCGTCACGTCGTCGCCTAAGCGTGCCACGACGATTTGGCCGTTGCGCGCTTCCGAGGCCTTCTTCACCGCAAGCAGGTCACCTTCCAGGATGCCCGCATCCCGCATGCTCATGCCGCGCACCTTCAGCAAATAATCAGGCGCCTGGGCAAACAGGTGTGGGTCGACGCCAACCTCGCGTTCGACGTGTTCGGCCGCAAGGATCGGGCTACCTGCCGCGACGCGCCCGACCAACGGCAGCAGCAACTGCGCCAATGAAGGTATGGCCAGAGACGTCTGTGACTGGGAGGGCCCATCTTTCAAGCGTATGCCGCGCGAAGCGCCGGCGGTAAGCTCGATAGCACCCTTGCGGGCTAATGCCTTAAGGTGGTCTTCTGCCGCATTCGGTGAACGGAAACCAAGGGCCTGGGCGATTTCGGCGCGCGTCGGCGGAAAGCCGGTGCGCGTGACGGTCTGCCGGATGAGGTCCAGGATTTGTTGCTGGCGATCGGTGAGTTTGCTGGCCATGGCGATGATCCGGTATGAGCGGACTGTACATATATACAGCGTCATTCTGGGGGACGTAGCGCAAAAAAGCAAGCTGGCGCAGGCCCAAAAAGCAAAACGGAGCCAAAGGGCTCCGTTTCGTCGTTGCGGGCCGCTGGCGGCCCGCGCAGGCAAGGGTTTTACAGCACGGCGGCGATGCCAGCAGCGACCTTGTCAATGTTGCCGCTGTTCAGCGCGGCGACGCAGATGCGGCCGCTGGACACCGCGTACACGCCATGCTCTTCGCGCAGACGATCCACTTGAGCCGACGTCAGGCCCGAGTACGAAAACATGCCGCGTTGCTGCAGGACGAAGCTGAAGTCCTGCTTGGCACCATGTTCCTTGATCTTTTCGACCAGTTGCTTGCGCATCAGGCGGATGCGGTCGCGCATGCCGGCAAGCTCTTCTTCCCACATGGCGAAGAGTTCCGGCGTGTTCAAAACCGTCGACACCACCGTGCCGCCGTGCGTCGGCGGGTTGGAATAGTTGGTGCGAATAACGCGCTTCAGCTGGCTCAGGACGCGGCCCGCCGCTTCCTTGCTGCCGGCCACGATCGTCAGGGCGCCGACGCGTTCGCCATACAGCGAGAACGACTTCGAGAACGACGAGCTGATGAACATCGTCATGTCCAAGTCGGCGAACATGCGCACGACAGCGGCGTCCTCGGTCAGGCCCTCGCCAAAGCCCTGGTAGGCAATGTCCAGGAACGGAACCAGGTTGTTTTCCTTCACAACCGCGGCGATCTGCTTCCATTGCTCGGGCGTGGGGTCCACACCGGTCGGGTTGTGGCAGCACGCGTGCAGCACGACGACGGTCTGCGCCGGGGCAGCCTTCAGGTCCGCCAGCATGGCTTCAAAATTCAGGCCGCGAGTGGAGGCGTCGTAGTACGAATACGTGCCCACTTCAAAGCCGGCGCGCTCGAAAAGGGCGCGGTGGTTTTCCCAGCTGGGGTTGCTGATCAACACCTTGGAAGAGGGCAGCAATTGACGCAGGAAGTCGGCCCCGATCTTGAGCGCGCCGGTGCCGCCCAGCGCTTGGGTGGTCAACACGCGACCCGCTGCGGCCAACGCGGAATCCTTACCCAACAACAGGGCTTGAGCACCCTGGTTGTAGCCGGCGATGCCTTCGATGGGCAAATAGCCGCGGGCGGCGGCCGCTTCGATGCGGGCGGTTTCGGCTTTGCGAACGGCGCCCAGCAGGGGGATCCGTCCCTGGTCGTCGTAGTACACGCCCACGCCCAGGTTGACTTTACCCGGACGCGTGTCCGCGGTGAATTGTTCGTTCAGACCAAGAATGGGGTCGCGCGGCGCGAGTTCGACGGAATCGAAAAGGTTGCTCATGGGACTCTGATGAGGATGGGTGGACGCAGTACGAGGTGCTGTGGATAATGGGGGGTTTACCCTGGAACAGTCTAGCATGCCAAACAGTCCAATAGACCCGAGCGGCGCGGGAGATCTGGCCCAGAATCTCGCTGGAAATGCCGTCGTACCAGTATCGGCTGATGCGCCGCCGGTTGCGGGCGCGGAACCGCGCTTTGTCGAGTATCCCGACAGCCCCTTCCAGCTGTTCCAGCCTTATCCTCCAGCCGGCGATCAACCCACCGCGATCGACGGGCTGACCCAGGGTATCGAAGACGGCCTGATGTTTCAGACGCTGCTGGGCGTGACCGGCTCGGGCAAGACCTTCACCATGGCGAACGTCATTGCGCGGCTGGGACGCCCTGCGTTGGTGCTGGCTCCGAACAAGACGCTTGCGGCGCAGCTATATGCCGAAATGCGCGAGTTCTTTCCGAAGAACGCGGTCGAGTATTTCGTTTCGTACTACGACTATTACCAGCCCGAGGCCTATGTCCCAACGCGCGACCTGTTTATTGAAAAGGATTCGTCCATCAATGAGCACATCGAGCAAATGCGTCTGTCGGCCACAAAGAGCCTGCTCGAGCGCCGGGATACCATTATTGTCGGCACGGTGTCTTGCATTTACGGCATCGGCAATCCCGGCGATTATCATGCGATGGTTCTGATTCTGCGTAGCGGGGACCAAATCTCGCGCCGTGAGATCCTGGCGCGTCTGGTTGCCATGCAATACACCCGCAACGATGCCGAGTTCACTCGCGGGGTGTTCCGGGTCCGTGGCGAAACCATCGACATCTTTCCGGCGGAAAGCGCCGAGCTGGCGCTGCGCCTGACGCTTTTTGACGACGAGATCGAGAGCCTTGAGCTGTTTGATCCGCTGACCGGCCGCATTCGGCAAAAGCTGCCCCGGTTTACCGTGTATCCGGGGTCGCATTACGTCACGCCGCGCGATACCGTGCTGCGGGCGATTGAAACGATCAAGGTGGAACTGCGCGAGCGCGTCAAACGCTTTGTCGACGATGGCCACTTGGTCGAAGCGCAGCGTCTTGAACAACGCACGCGGTTCGATCTGGAAATGCTGCAGGAATTGGGCTTTTGCAAGGGCATCGAGAACTATTCCCGCCACCTGTCCGGCGCCGCGCCCGGGGAACCGCCGCCCACGCTGATCGATTACCTGCCGTCCGACGCGCTAATGTTCATCGATGAAAGCCACGTGACCATCGGCCAGCTCAGCGCCATGTATCGCGGCGACCGGTCGCGCAAGGAAACGTTGGTGCAATATGGGTTCCGGTTGCCTTCCGCGATGGATAACCGGCCTCTCAAGCTAGAGGAATTTGAAGCGCGGGTGCGCCAATGCGTGTTCGTGTCGGCCACCCCCGCGGCGTACGAGAAAGAACACGCGGACAACGTCGTCGAGCAGGTCGTTCGGCCCACCGGCCTGGTCGATCCGCTGGTCGAGGTTTTGCCAGCCCGCACCCAGGTGGACGATCTGCTGGGCCAGATCAAGACTCGGGTCGCGGTAGGCGAGCGGGTTCTGGTCACCACCTTGACCAAGCGCATGGCCGAAGATTTGACGGACTTCCTTAGCGAACACGGCGTTAAGGTGCGCTACTTGCACTCGGACATCGATACCGTCGAACGAGTGGAAATTCTGCGCGACCTGCGCCTGGGTACGTTTGACGTGCTGGTGGGCATCAACCTGCTGCGCGAGGGCCTGGATATTCCCGAGGTTTCGCTGGTGGCAATTCTTGACGCCGACAAGGAAGGCTTCCTGCGGTCCGAGCGCAGCTTGATCCAGACGATCGGCCGCGCGGCCCGCAACTTGAACGGCCACGCCATCCTCTATGCAGACCGTATTACGGATTCAATGCAGCGCGCGATGGAGGAAACCAGCCGTCGGCGCGCCAAGCAGCTGCAGTTCAATATTGACAACGGCATAACGGCGCGTGGCGTCCGCAAGGCCGTGCGCGAGCTGATCGACGGCATCGTCGCGCCGGTACAGCACGACGCCCTGGAAGCCGCGGTGCCAGCTGAATTCCTGAAGGACGAGAAGGCTTTGGCGCGCGAGCTGAAGCGCTTGGAAAAGCTGATGATGGACCATGCGCGAAACCTGGAATTCGAGCAGGCCGCCGCAGCCCGCGATGCACTGACCGCGCTGAAGCAGCGTGTGCTTCTTGATGGGGCCGTGTAAACGACCGCGCCGCGCAAATTGTCTTGGGATGGCCTGACAGCTAGCTGACACCGGGCTGAAAATGGTGCGCGGGGCGATTGATATGCGCGCGCGCTTGGAAAGGGCGCTTGGCGGCCATTGGGAGTAAAGACCGGGTGTTTAGAATCCGAAGTAACTCGTTGATATAAAAGGAATTTATGAGTGAGAGCCTCGCCCTTTGCTCATTTGTTTCTTTGCAAAAAAAGCTTGCCTTATCTCGGGTTTTCCCTCACACTTACTCCCATGATGACCAAGGTACTTTTCGTTTGCATGGGCAATATCTGTCGCTCGCCGAGCGCAGAGGGCGTGTTTCGCCATTTGGTGAATGACGCAGGTTTGAGCGACGTTGTTCGCATCGACTCTGCGGGCACGCATGCGTTTCATATCGGCGAGGCGCCTGATGCCCGGGCGCAGGCTGCGGCGCGTAAACGCGGCTACGAGATCACGCACTGTGAGGCCCGTCAGGTCACCGCGGAAGATTTCCGCGACTTCGATCTTATCCTGGCGATGGATTGGGACAACCTGTCTGCGATGCAGCAGCAGTGCCCCAAGACCTATCAGCACAAATTGATGCTGCTGATGCGCTTCGCCAACGAGTTTGAAGAGGCCACTGTGCCCGATCCTTACTACGGCGGCGCGGATGGTTTTGGGAAGGTTCTCGATTACTTGGAAGACGCCTGCCAAGGTGTCCTGGAATTGGTCCGCAAGCGCGCTACCCAGTACCAAGCGGCCTGACCGCTTTTCCGTAGAGCCGCCCACAGCGCGGCTCTTGGGGTACAGGGCAACGAAAAAACCGCGCAACAGCGCGGTTTTTTCTGGTCAGGAGCCATACCAAATTAGTCGGGAATAGGCTATACTTGACCCAATTACTCGGGTATTGACCGCTGGATTCGCTGGCGGCCATTGCCGAATCACTGGGAACCCACCATGCGGCTAACTACCAAAGGGCGTTTCGCCGTGACTGCCATGATCGATCTCGCCATGCGCCAGCATAGCGGCCCGGTCACTCTTGCGGCCATCAGCCAGCGTCAAAACATCTCGCTTTCCTATCTGGAACAGCTGTTCGGGAAACTGCGTCGCCACGAACTCGTGGACAGTGTGCGCGGCCCGGGTGGCGGTTATTCGCTTGCGCGCCTTGCCCGCAACGTGACCGTCGCGGACATCATCTTTGCAGTGGACGAACCGTTGGACGCCACCAGCTGTGGCGGCAAGCGCGACTGTACGAGCGGCAATGACGGCAAACCCGGCAAGTGCATGACGCACGAGCTCTGGGCGACGTTGAATCGCAAGATGGTCGATTACCTGGATTCGGTGTCCCTGCAAGATCTGGTTGATCAGCAGCGCGTGCGCCAATTGCAGGAAGCCAGCAATCAAGCGCAAGCCTGCGCAGTGCGCGTCAATCGGGTGGGCGGCGCCAATGCCGCTGCCAATTCCCCGACCACGGCCGTCGCGGCTAATGCCACCGTATAAGCAGTATCAGGAGTTGTAGACATGACCAACCGTCCGATTTATTTTGATTATTCGGCCACCACCCCCGTCGACCCGCGTGTCGTGGACAAGATGGTGCCGTGGCTGTACGAGAATTTCGGCAATCCGGCATCCCGCAGCCATGCGTATGGCTGGGACTCGGAAGAAGCCGTCGAACGCGCCCGCGAAGAAGTCGCCAAGCTGGTCAACGCCGATCCGCGCGAGATCGTCTGGACTTCTGGCGCAACCGAATCGAACAACCTTGCCATCAAGGGCGCTGCGAATTTCTACGCGGAACGCGGCAAGCACGTCATCACCGTCAAGACCGAGCACAAAGCGGTGCTTGACACCTGTCGCGAGCTGGAGCGCCAGGGATTCGAAGTCACCTACTTGAACGTGAAGGACGACGGTCTGATCGACCTGGACACGTTCAAAGCCGCACTGCGCCCCGATACGGTGCTGGTGTCGGTGATGATGGTGAACAACGAAATCGGCGTGATCCAGGATATTGAATCGCTTGGCGAAATCTGCCGCGAAAAAGGCATTATTTTCCACGTCGACGCCGCTCAGGCGACAGGCAAGGTGGAAATCGACCTGCAAAAGCTGAAGGTTGATTTGATGTCGTTTTCGGCGCACAAGACGTACGGTCCGAAGGGTATCGGCGCGCTGTATGTGCGTCGCAAGCCGCGCATCCGCATCGAAGCGCAAATGCACGGTGGCGGCCACGAGCGCGGTTTCCGCTCGGGCACGCTGGCCACGCACCAGATTGTTGGCATGGGCGAGGCTTTCCGCTTGGCGCGCGAAGAAATGGGTACCGAGAACGAGCGCATCCGCATGCTGCGCGATCGCTTGTGGAATGGCCTGTCGCAGATCGAAGAGGTCTATCTGAACGGCGACATGGATCAGCGCGTGCCGCACAACTTGAACGTCAGCTTCAATTATGTTGAAGGCGAGTCCCTGATCATGGCGATCAAGGAACTGGCCGTTTCCAGCGGTTCAGCTTGCACGTCGGCTAGCCTGGAACCGTCGTACGTGTTGCGCGCCCTGGGCCGCAATGACGAATTGGCCCACAGTTCCATCCGTTTCACGCTCGGCCGCTTCACGACCGAAAAGGAAGTGGACTACGCCATTGAATTGCTCAAGAGCCGCGTCGGCAAGCTGCGCGATATGTCGCCGCTGTGGGAAATGGCCAAGGAAGGCATTGACTTGAACACCGTGCAGTGGGCCGCGCACTAAGCGCCCGCGCCAAGAAATACGTGGAGAAATAACATGTCTTACAGCACCAAAGTTCTGGATCACTACGAAAACCCGCGCAACGTCGGTTCTTTCGACAAGTCGGACGAATCGGTTGGCACCGGCATGGTCGGCGCACCCGCCTGTGGCGACGTCATGAAGCTGCAGATCAAGGTCAATGAAGCCGGCGTGATCGAAGACGCGCGTTTCAAGACCTACGGCTGCGGTTCCGCCATTGCGTCCAGCTCGCTTGTGACCGAATGGGTTAAGGGCAAGACGCTGGATCAAGCGATGAACATCCGCAACACGCAGATCGCCGAAGAGTTGGCGCTGCCGCCGGTGAAGGTGCACTGCTCCATCCTGGCCGAAGACGCTATCAAGGCCGCGGTGCAGAACTACAAAGAGAAGCATTCGGCTCCGGCCGAAGCGGTGGCAGGCTGATCATGTCCGTTACCCTGACCCAACAGGCTGCCTCCCACATCGGCCGCTACTTGCAAAAGCGCGGAAAGGGTATCGGCTTGCGGCTCGGCGTTAGGACGACGGGCTGTTCCGGCATGGCCTACAAGTTGGAATATGTGGACGACTCGGCGCCGGAAGACGTCGTGTTTGAAAGCTTCGGCGTAAAGGTCTTCATTGACCCCAAAAGCCTGGCTTACCTGGACGGAACCGAGCTCGATTACGCCCGGGAAGGCCTGAACGAAGGCTTCAAGTTCCGCAACCCCAACGAGAAGGCGACCTGCGGCTGCGGCGAGTCGTTCACGGTGTAAGTCTTGGCTGTAGACGACCACTTCAGCCTATTCGGCTTGCCGGCCCGTTTCGACCTGGATGCGCAAGCACTGGAAACGTCGTGGCGAGGCGTCGCGGCGCAGGTGCATCCCGATCGCTATGCCACCGCCAGCCCCGCCGAACGCCGCGTCGCCATGCAATGGGCGGCGCGCGCCAACGAGGCGTACCGCGTTTTGCGTGATCCGTTGCTGCGCGCCCGCTATCTGTGCGAACAGGCGGGCGTGGATTTGCAGACCGAGAGCAACACGTCCATGGACACCGCCTTCCTCATGCAGCAGATGACGTGGCGCGAGATGCTGGACGACGCGCGTGACGACGCTGACGCGCTGGCGACCCTGAACACGGAGCTGGACGAGGCCCGCGTGTCGATGCGCGCCACGCTCAAGCGCCTGCTGGACGATGAGCACGACCACGCTGCTGCGGGCCTAAAGGTACGCGAATGGATGTTCGTGGAAAAACTGGCGCAAGAGCTGGCGCACGCCCAGCCCGCTGGATAGCCAACGCTGCGTTGTGGCGCCCCTGCTTCGGGCGCCTCTACACCGCCGCCAACTGACCAGAAAAAATAGATCATGGCCTTATTGCAGATATCCGAGCCCGGTGAGTCGCCCGCGCCGCACCAGCGCAAGCTGGCGGTGGGGATCGATCTGGGCACTACCAATTCCCTCGTTGCGGCGGTGCGCAGCAGCGTTGCGGAAGTGCTGCCCGATGCGCAGGGCCATGCCTTGCTGCCGTCGGCGGTGCGCTACCTGCCTGATGGAAAAGTCACCACGGGCCGCGAACCGCTTGCGCAGCAAGCCGAAGACCCTTTGAATACCGTGGTGTCCGTGAAGCGATTCATGGGCCGTTCGCTGGAAGAGGCGCGCGCCACGCGTGCGCCGTATGAATTCGTGGACGCGCCCGGCATGGTGCGCATCCGCACGGTGCAGGGCGATTTGAGCCCCGTCGAAGTGTCGGCGCAGATTCTGGCGGTGCTGCGTCAGCGCGCCGAAGACGTATTGGGCGATGACTTGGTGGGCGCGGTGATTACCGTGCCCGCTTACTTTGACGACGCCCAGCGCCAGGCAACGCGCGACGCCGCGCGGCTTGCCGGGCTGAACGTGCTGCGCCTTCTGAACGAACCGACGGCTGCCGCCATCGCCTATGGCCTGGACCACGCATCGGAAGGCGTTTACGCCGTCTATGACCTGGGCGGCGGCACCTTCGATATTTCCATCTTGCGGCTGACGCAGGGCGTTTTCGAAGTGATCTCCACCGGCGGCGACACGGCGCTGGGTGGCGACGATTTTGATGCGTTGATTGTCGATCACGCCGTGGCCAAGCTGACGGCCGGCGAGTTTTCCGCCGCTGACCGGCGCGGTTTGTTGATGGCTGCGCGCACTGCGCGTGAAGCCTTGTCCAGCGCGGACAGCGCGACGCTGAAGCTGGCGTTGGCCGACGGTCGCAACGTGGATCTGGTACTGACCCGCGCCGAATTTGAAACCTTGGCGCAGCCGCTTATCGAACGCACGCTGGATTGCGCGCGCCGCGCGTTGCGCGACGCATCGCTGAAACCGGCCGACGTGAAAGGCGTGGTGATGGTGGGCGGCGCGACGCGCATGCCTGTTGTGCGGGCCGCGGTGGCGAAGGTGTTTGGCACGGAGCCCCTGACCGACCTGGACCCCGATCAAGTCGTCGCGCTGGGCGCGGCGTTGCAGGCGAATCTGCTGGCTGGTAATCGCGCACCGGGTGAAGATTGGCTGCTGCTGGACGTGATTCCGCTGTCGCTGGGCCTGGAAACCATGGGCGGGCTGGTTGAACGGGTGATCCCGCGCAACAGCACCATTCCCGTGGCGCGCGCCCAGGAGTTCACCACGTTCAAGGACGGCCAGACCGCCATGAGCATTCATGTGGTGCAGGGCGAACGTGATCTGGTGGCGGACTCCCGTTCCCTGGCTCGCTTCGAACTGCGCGGTATTCCGCCGATGGTGGCGGGCGCCGCGCGCATCCGCGTCACGTTCCAGGTGGATGCCGACGGCCTGCTCAGTGTGACGGCGCGCGAGCAAAGCACGGGCGTCGAGGCCGCCGTGTCGGTCAAGCCGTCTTACGGATTAAGCGACGACGAAATTGCCCAGATGCTGGCCGACAGCGTGGCGCAGGCCGATACCGACGCCCGCGCCCGCATGTTGCGCGAGCAGCAGGTCGACGCGCGCCAGTTGGTGGAATCCGTGCAGGCAGCGCTGGCGGTCGACGGCGACTTGCTGGACGCCGACGAGCGCCGCCGCGTTGACGAATGCCTGCAAGCCGCCATCGACGCGCAAGCTGCCGACGATGTGGACACCGTGAAGGGCGCCGTGCAGGCCTTGTCGGCTGCCACCGACGATTTCGCCGCGCGTCGCATGGACCGCAGCATTCGCGCCGCCCTGGCGGGTCGAAAACTTGATGAGATTGCCTGATAAGACGCTATGCCGAAACTGACTGTATTGCCTCATCCCGACTATTGCCCCGAAGGCGCCGTGATCGAGGACGCACCCAAGGGCGTGTCGATCTGCCGCATTTTGCTGGACAACCACATCGACATCGAGCACGCCTGCGAACTGTCGTGTGCCTGCACCACCTGTCATGTGGTCATCAAGCAGGGCTATTCCGCATTGGAAGACGCGACGGACGACGAAGAAGACTTGCTGGACAAGGCCTGGGGCCTGACGCCCACGTCGCGCCTGTCGTGCCAGGCACTGGTGACTGACGCTGATCTGACGGTTGAAATTCCGAAGTACACCATCAACCATGCCAAAGAGGGCCATTGATGAAGTGGACCGATACCTACGACGTTGCCGCGGCCCTGGTCGACGCGCATCCTGACGTGGACCCCAAGACGCTGCGCTTCACGCAGCTGCGCGAATGGGTCATGGCCTTGCCCGGTTTCAACGACGACCCCGCCCACTGTGGCGAAAAAATCCTTGAAGCTATCCAGATGGCCTGGATCGACGAAGCGGACTGACCGCATCAAACAAAAACGCTCCCGGACGGGGGCGTTTTTGTTTGCGCGGCCGTCGTTCCGCCGTGCCGCCGTCAAGCGGCCACGTTATCATCAAGGATCCGTACGTTGTGTTCCACCTTGTCCGAGTCTACTGATGCCCGCTGCTCCATTGCGCTTTGGCCTGGCCGCCAACCGGCTGCACCACGAAACCCCCGATGCCGCATTGTTCACCTGGTTGCGCGCGTGCTCGTCCACGATACGTGAGCTAGGAGTCCAGCTGCACACCGTCGGCCGCACCCATGACGCCATCGTGCGCGAAGGCATGTTGCAAGGCTACAGCGGGCTGATCCGGTATCCCTACGGGCGCGAAGGCGGCCTGATGAAGCTGGTGGCACGCGTGACCGAAGGGCGCGACGGGCAGGCGCCGTTTGACGGCGCCATCTATCTGATTGATCCGGTGGATCCGTCGTCGATTTTCCCCGAAGCGTTGGCGTTGAAGCGTCAGTGCATCACGCATGGCCGGCCCTTTATTTCCACCGTGGCCGGCGCCATCGAATGGATGGAAGTGGAACGCGTGCATGCCGGGTTGGCGCCTGATGCGTCCGTCTCGCGCCTGTTCAACTTCACGGGCCAGACGCTGGCCATGATCGCGCACGATGCGCTCAAAGACGAGATGGTGGCGTTTGCCAGCGAGCATTTCGACGTGTTGTCGCAATTTGCCCGCCGCGTGGCGACGGGCACCACAGGCGGCCGGCTGAACGAATTGGCTTGGTCGCGCGGCTGGCCCAAGGATACGCCGTGGGTGCACCGCTACCTGAGCGGTCCGCTGGGCGGCGATGCGCAGATTGCCGAACTGGTGCTTGAACACCAATGCCAGCGCGTGATCTTTTTCGAAGACCCGCACGTGGCCCGCCAGCACGAGGCCGATATCCAGCTGCTTGAGCGTGCCGTACGCGTGGTGACGGAATCCGCTACCTGCGCAACCTCGCCGACCGTGGCGCGGCGCTGGGCGCAAGCGGTTGAAAAGCGCGCCGGCCTGATCTGACGCGCGTGCTAACCGGGCAAGCCGCCATCGACGATGATCCGGCTTACCCGATCGGCCACGGCGGTGGCGGCCATGGACAGCGGCAGCACATCCGAGCGGCATAGAAATACCGGACGCGTCAGGCGCGGCGTTTTTATCCGGCGCAACGATACCTCCTCGCGCATCGCCTCTTTGCGCACGGCTTCATACGACAGGATGGTGTGCGCCAGCCCGGCTTGAACCAGCTCTATCAATTGCGGTATTGCGTTGGCCTCGGCAATGACGCGAAACGCCGTGCGCTCTTGCTGCTGATACTTGTCCAGCAGCCGGCGCAAACTATGTGGATTGCCGGGCAGAACCAGCGGTAGTTTGGCCAACGCGCTTAGGCCCATCGTCGGTAGCGCGGCCAAGTGCCCGGACCACGCTTTTGCGCCGCCGCGAGTGGCCGGGGGCGACACCACCACCAATTCCTCATCGATCAGATGCTGAAAGCGCAGGTCCACGGCCGCATCGTCGCTGAACGTCAGGCCCAGGTCGGCGTGTCCGGAGCTGACGAAGCCGGGTATGTATCCGGTGCTGGATTCTATGATCTTCAAGTAGACGTCGGGCCAGGCCTGGAGGCTGAATCGCAGCAGGGGCACGGCCACGAGCTTGGCCATGGACATCGACATGGCCAAAGACACCGTGCCGCGCGGGGCGGCCTGATCTTCTCGCACATCGGCGCGCGCTGCGTCGATGCGTCCCAGTATCTCGCGGGCGTGCGACAACAGCCGCGCGCCGGCGGCGGTGGCGGTGACGCCGCGCGATGTACGGTGCAACAGCACCACGCCCAGATCTTCTTCCAGGTTGCGGATCAGCAGGCTAAGCGCGGGCTGGGCAACGTGCAGCGCCGCCGCCGCCCGGCTGATCGAGCCGGTGGACACCACCGCGACAAAGCACTGCATTGCACGAATCGACATCGACATTCAAAGATCCTGGCCGGGGTTAGCTATAACAATTTTATGATATCGCGCATATAAAAACGGTATTTCTCATATAACTGCCCGCTTTGCATAATGCAGCCGCCACCATCGAAAAACACAAGGAGACATCATGGCGCTGATGAAAGCACTGGCCACCGCGATTGCCGCGACGGTTCTGGCCGCACCCGCGGTCGCGGATACCTGGCCGTCCAAACCCATTACGTTGCTGGTGCCGTTTTCCGCAGGCGGTCCGACGGACTTCATCGCGCGCCTGGTGGCTGATCCGCTGTCGCGCGAATTGGGCCAGCAAGTCATCGTGCAAAACAAGCCGGGCGCCAGCGGCAATGTCGGTTATCAAAGCGTGCTGAACGGGCCTGCCGACGGCTACACGCTGATGCACAACACCGTTGGCATGCAGGCGATCAACCCGTTGATGTATCCCAGTGCCAAGATGCAGCCGCTGACGGATTATGTGCCCATCGGCACGACCGGCGCCATGCCGAACCTGCTGGTGGTCAACCCCGAGCGCACGCCGGTCAAGACGCTGGCCAATCTGGTCGAGCGTGGGCGCGCGGCGCCTCATGGCCTGAGCTACGCGACGTTTGGGCCGGGCAGTTCGCCGCACGTGTATGGCGCGCTGCTGCAGAAGTTGGCGAAGTTTGACGCAGTGGGCGTGGCGTACAAAGGCAGTGCCAACGCCGTAACCGACGTGATCGGCGGGCAGGTGGATTTCCTGTTCGACAGCATGTCGACCAGCATCGGACAGGTGCAGGCGGGCAGGCTGCGGGCCTTGGCCATCACGTCGGGCGCGCGGTCGCCGCTGTTGCCGGATGTGCCCACGTTGAAAGAGGCCGGCTACGCCGGGCTGGATCTGAAATTCTGGTTCTCGCTGCAAGTGCCGGCAGGCACGCCGCCTGAAGTCGTGACCAAGCTGCGCACCGCCGTGGCCAATGTGGTGGCCAGCGAGGCCTACCGCAAGGCCATGCAGGAACGTGGCGCCGAAGCGTT
The DNA here is from genome assembly GCF_053543755.1 of Achromobacter semiaridum. NCBI lineage: Bacteria > Pseudomonadati > Pseudomonadota > Betaproteobacteria > Burkholderiales > Alcaligenaceae > Achromobacter > Achromobacter semiaridum. Next base: position 99,650 of record NZ_JBLVOL010000018.1, read on the forward strand.
GTCCGTGTCGCCGGCTGAACTCGACGCCTTCTTCAAGCGTGAAACGGCTCAATGGACCGATGCCGCCCAGGCCGTGGGATTGAAGGCCGAATGATGAATAAGCCATCTGCTACGCGCATGACGCCGCTGAAAGACATTACGGTGCTGGATTTAAGCAAGGTGCTGGCCGGCCCCCTGTGCGGCCAGTATCTGGGCGAGCTGGGCGCGCGCGTCATCAAGGTTGAACCCGTGGGCACCGGCGACGACACGCGTGCCTGGTTGCCGCAGGACGCCGGACAATCCGCCACGTTCCTGGCCGTGAATCACAACAAGCGCAGCCTGGCCGTTGACTTGAAATCCGACGCGGGCAGGGCAGTGGTGCATCGGCTGGCCCAGCAAGCGGATGTGGTGTTGCAGGGCTTCGGCGGCAAGACCGCCGCGCGCCTTGGCGTCGACTACGACACGCTGGCCCAACTGAATCCGACGCTGATCTATTGCGAAATCTCAGGGTATGGCCGTGAAGGCCCGATGGGTGACGAGCCCGGCTATGACGTGATGCTGCAAGCCTTTAGCGGCATGATCAGCACCATGGGCGAGCCGGGCGGCAACTTTGCCCGCGCCAGCTTTTCGCCGGTGGACCTGGGCACCGGATCATTCGCGTTAAGCGGCATTCTGGCGGCGCTGCTCCAGCGTGCGCAGACGGGGCAGGGCCAGTACCTGGACGTGTCGTTGCTGGACACCTCGTTGGGCTTGATGTCGTACATGGCGCAGAACTATTGGCGCACCGGCCAGGTTCCGCGTCGCATGGGCACCGGCCATCCGGCGATGTGCCCGTATCAGGCGTTTCGTGCGGCGGATGGCGACTTGATGCTGGGCGTGGGCAATGACGCGCAGTGGCAGCGCTTTTGCGCCGTTGCCGGCTTGCAGGACAAGGTGAACGATCCCGAATTTGCCAGCAACGCCGCGCGCGTGCGTAACTTCGAGGCGACTGTGGCATTGGTGCAGGCGCGGATTGCGACTCGCACGGTGGCCGACTGGATTGCCGCGCTAAAGCCCGCGGGCATCGCGTGTTCGGCTATCCACACGCTGGATCAGGCGCTGTCGCACCCGCAGGTGGCGGCGCGGGAACTCATCGTCAGCAGCCAGCATCCGGTCCTGGGCACCGTCCATAACGTGGGGCTGCCCGTGCGATTCGGCAGGCAGCCGCGCCATGCCGCCATGCCGGCGCCGCTGCTGGGACAGCACAGCCGCGAGATTCTGGCAGACTTGGGTTACACGCCCGACGACATCGACGCCTTGCTTGCCGCCGGCAGCGTGCAGGAAGCCGCTCGGCAAGCCCCCCAGGCGTCGCCCCACACTGCACCCGGAGAACCAACGTGACCTATCTACGCTACGAAGTGCGCGACCGGATCGCCGAGATTCACCTGTGCCACGCGCCGGTCAACGCGCTGGATGTGGACATGCTGGATGCGTTGATCGCCGCGCTGGAACGCGCCAATGCCGATGCCGATGTGCGCGCGGTACTTCTGGCCAGCGATCTTCCCGGCCGCTTCTGCGCGGGGCTGGACATGAAGAAACTGATGGCCAGTTCAGCCGGCGCAATCCATGCGCTGTTGACCCGGCTGTACGTCAAGCTGTACGACGCGCAATTCAATCTGACCAAGCCGTCGATTTCCGTGGTGTCGGGCGCCGTGCGCGGCGGCGGCATGACGGTGGCCATTTCCAGCGACATGATCGTGGCCGCCGACAACGCCACGTTCGGCTATCCCGAAATTGATGTCGGCGTGCTGCCCGCCATCCACTACGCGCATCTGCCTGCCATCGTGGGCAAGCATCGCGCATTCGATCTGCTCTTTACCGGCCGCACATTCAGTGCGCAGGAAGCGCACGCGCTGGGCCTGGTGGCGCGCGTTGAAGAAGAAGCGCAGTTGCTGGCGCAGGCGCGCCAGTTGGCGCATTCGTTGGCTAGCAAGCCGCCACAGGTGTTGGCCATGGGCCGCCGCGCGTTCGTGTTTGCCAACGACAACGACTACCGCCGCAAGCTGGCCACCGCCGTCGAGGTGTTCTGCAACGCCGCGGCCACGCCGGATGCCGCTGAGGGTCTGTCGGCCTTCGTCGAAAAGCGTGCTCCGGTGTGGAAGCAGGGGTAGGGAACAACAACGGCGCTTAGGCCTCATGTGCGGCGTGTAGACATGCGGGGCCTCACGTAGCTGACATGCACGCCGCGCGCCGCGCACCACCCCGAACGTCAAGCCCGAACTATTGCCCCTTGAACTGGGGCGGGCGCTTTTCACGGAACGCGCGTACGCCCTCGGCAAAGTCCCCACGACCCGCCGAATCCAAAAAGCGCGCCGTCTCCTCGGCCAGCTGCGTCTCCAAGGTGGCGTGCTGCGCGCTACGCAACAGATCCTTCGCTCCCGCAATACCATGGGGCGCGTGCCGCGCCAGTTCCTGGGCATAGCGTGCACCGGCCTCGGCCAAATCCGAAGCGGGCACGCTGCGGTTAAGCATGCCCCATGCCAACGCATCGCTTGCCGTGAACGCATCGTGTCGCAACAGCAGGTCCAGCGCACGCCGCGCGCCCAGCACGCGAACCAGCCCATGCGTCATGCCAGCGTCGGGCGTTGCGCCCAGCTTCAGGTACGCGGTCATGAAACGCGTGTCGTTATCGGCGATCGCCAGGTCGCAGGCCAGCACCAGCGACAAGCCCGCGCCCGCCGCGACGCCATGCGCTTGTGCCAACCAGATTTTGTCCATGCGTGCGATGCGCGCGATGAAATCATTCAGCGGCGTGAACAGGTCTTGCAAGGTGGCGCGCACCCGCGCCGCTTCGCCCGTGAACATGCTGATGTCGCCGCCGGCGCAAAACGCCTTGCCCGCCGCGCGCAACCGGACAACGCGGATATCCTTCTGCGTTTCCAGCCACTGCGCCGCCCGTTGCAAGTCGCGCGCCATGGCGACGTCGATGGCGTTAAGCGTGTCGGGTCGGTTCAGCGTGGCGGTGGCAAGCGTGCCGTCCGCCTCCAGCAGCAGGGAATCGAACGTGGGAAGTTCCTGGGTCATGGCGTGTCTCCGTTATCGGGTAAGTACCAGCTGTCGATCCAAAAACCGCGATGCTATGGTCTGAACCGAGCGCTTGCTTGGTTTTGTTTTAAGCAGGCCTAGCGTAACGCATAGCACTGCCGCATAGCACTGCCGCATTGAACGATTTTCCGGCGCTGGATTGGCGTAGGTAAAGACAGGTTCGTTGCATCGCCTGCCTGGCGGGTCGCCCGATTCATCGCCCAAAAAAATGTCCGCCACAAGGCGGCAAATAACTTCGCGATCAATCAGCGAGGAGACAAATGGTGGATCAGTCCGAACACGCTCCCTTGCTGGAGGTGGATGGCGTTACCTTGGCGTTTGGCGGCGTAAAAGCGCTGACGGGCGTGGGCTTCCGGGTGGCGCCCGGCACCATCACCACCGTCATCGGCCCCAACGGTGCGGGCAAGACGTCGCTGTTCAACACCATTTCCGGTTTCTATAAACCGGCTGCCGGCCAGATCCGATTTGAAGGCCGCGACATCAGCCGAATGGCGGCACCCGAGCGCGCGCGCATGGGACTGGCGCGCAGCTTTCAGAACATCGCGTTGTTTCGCGGCATGACCGTGCTGGACAACATCAAGCTGGGCCGCCACGCGCACCTGCGCACCAACGTGCTGGATGCGCTGTTCTACCTGGGCCGCGCACGGCGCGAAGAGATGGCGCTGCGGGCCGACATCGAAGAACGCATCATCGACTTTCTTGAAATCGATCACATCCGCCATGCGCCCGTGGCGGCGCTGTCCTATGGGTTGCAAAAGCGCGTGGAACTGGCGCGCGCGCTGGCCATGCAGCCCAAGGTGCTGATGCTGGACGAACCCGTGGCGGGCATGAACCGCGAAGAAACGGATGACATGGCGCGCTTCATTCTGGATGCTCGCACCGAGTGGGGCGTGACGGTGCTGATGGTTGAGCACGACATGGGCATGGTGATGGACCTGTCGGATCACGTCGTGGTGCTGAACTTCGGCCAGGTGATTGCCGACGGCACGCCCGCCGCTGTGCAGGCCAACCCCGAAGTCATCAAAGCCTATCTGGGCGCGGGGGATGTGGGCGACCTGCGCCGCCGCCTGCGGGAGGCCGCGTGATGGATGCGCTGTTCTTCCTTGAGGTAACGCTGGCGGGACTGGGCAGCGGCGGCTTGTACGCACTGGCCGCGCTGGCGTTCGTCATCGTCTACAAGGCCACGCGCGTGGTGAATATCGCCATCGGCGAATTCCTGATGCTGGGCGCCTATGTGTTCTACGCGTTTGCCACCGGCATGCAGTGGCCGATCTGGCTGGCGATTGTGGGCGCGGTTGTGGTGTCAGGCGCCTTGGGCGCGCTGGTGGAACGGCTGACGATACGGCCGATGCTGGGCGAAGCACCCATCTCGGTATTCATGGTGACAGTGGGCCTGGCCTCGATTCTGGTGGGCGTGGTGGAACTGATCTGGACAGCGGATCAACGGCGCTTGCCGGAATTCATGCCGCGTTCTCCCGTGATGATCGGCGAGGCCTTTGTTGCGCCCAAGGTGTTCTACGGATTCTGGGTGGCGGTGGTGCTGGCGCTGTTGGTGCTGGTGGTGTTTCGCTACTGGCGCGGCGGCGTGGCCCTGCGCGCCACGGCGTCCGACCAGGGCGCCGCGTATGCAATGGGCATCAACGTCCCGCGCGTGTTTTCGCTGGCCTGGGTAGCGGCCGGCGCACTGGCCGCGGTGTCGGGCGTGATCGTGGGCGCCATCGGAGGCATCTCTTCGTCGATGGGCGTGTTCGGCCTGTCGGTGCTGGTGGTCGTCATCGTGGGCGGCCTGGACAGCGTGGCGGGGGCGCTGGTGGGCGGCGTCTTCATCGGCTTGCTGGAAGCCTGGGCAGGCGCCTATCTGGGTGGCGAATTCAAGCTGCTGGCCACTTTCATCGTGCTGGTCGTGGTGCTGATGGTCAGGCCCTACGGCTTGTTCGGCACCCGTGAAATCGAGAGGCTCTGACCCATGCGCATCGCGACCGCGAAACAGACATATCTGGCCGACGAAGCCCTGTTCGATACGCGCACCCAGCATGTGTGGCTGGCGTTGCTGGCGGCTTCGCTGGTGTTGTTCCCGTTCGTGGCGGATGCGTACTGGCTGTACCTGGCCTGCCTGGTGGCCATCAATATCGCCAGCGCCACGGGCTTGAATATCCTGACCGGCTACACCGGGCTGGTCAGCCTGGGGCAAGCCGCCTTCATGGGGCTGGGCGCATACACGGTGGCCGTGATGGAATTGCGCCTGGGCACGCCGGTGCTGGTCAATCTGCTGGGCGGCGGCCTGGTCGCCATGCTGGGGGGGCTGCTGGTGGGCATCCCGTCGTTGCGGGTCAAGGGCTTGTACCTGGCCATCGCCACGATCGCCGCGTCGTTCATTGCGCATTTCATCTTTGCCAACTGGCAATTCACCGGCGGCACCACGGGCTTGCAGGTGCCGCCGGCGCGCTTGCTGGGCGTGGACCTGGATACGTCGTTCAAGATCTACTGGCTGATCGTGCCGGTGACGATATTGATGGTGCTGGGCGCCGCAAACCTGTTTCGCACCCGCATCGGCCGCGCCTTCATCGCCATCCGCGACCGCGATATCTCGGCCGAAGTGCTGGGCATCCACCTGCTGCGCTACAAGCTGCTGTCGTTCGGGCTGTCGTCTTTCTATGCGGGTGTGGCAGGCGGCTTGTGGGCGTACTTCTTTCGCGTGGTCACGCCCGAGAGCTTTCCGCTGATCATGTCGATCTTCTTCCTGGCTGCGATCATCGTGGGCGGCATGGGGTCTATCCTGGGCGCCATCCTGGGCGCGGTATTCATGACGATGGTGCCCGAATTGCTCAAGCTGATCGTCGGCTGGCTGCCCGTGGGCGGCGACGCGCTGCGTTTGGTATCGCCGGTGCGCACCATTGTTTTTGGCCTGCTGATCGTAGGCTTCCTGATCTTCGAGCCGCATGGGCTCGCGGAAATCTGGCGGCGCGTGCGTCGCTTCTTCCACCTGTGGCCATTCCGGACCTGAACGCGGTTGGCCGTTTGCATGATCCAAAAGACCCAAGGAGACACACCATGAAGCGCATCCGGATAGGCAGCGGTTTATCGAGGTTGTTGGCCCCGCTGGGCCTGGCGGCGGCAATGGCGGCGGCACCCGCCGCGCACGCTGCCGACGACCTGGTGCTGGGCGGGTCAATTCCCTTGAGCGGCGTGTTCGCGTTCGCCGGCCAGGGCATCCACGCGGGCATCACGGACTACGTGAAGATCATCAACGAACAGGGCGGCATCAAGGGGCGCAAGCTGCGCTACGTGCCGGAAGACACGGCGTACAAGGTCGATGCGTCGGTGGCGGCATTCAAGAAGATCACCAGCCAGAACAAGGTGAATTTCTACTACGGCGATTCCACCGGATTTTCAAAGACCATCAACGCTGAATTGAACCGCACGGGCGACATCCTGATGACGGGCGCGTCGTTCGCCACCGAGCTGAACGACCCCGCCAAGTATCCGGCTCAGTTCATGCTGGGGCCCGACTACACCGAAATGTTCGGCATCCTGCTGCGCTATATCGCCAAGGAAAAGCCGGGCGCGAAAGTGGCGTTTGTGTATTCCGACACCGAGTTCGGCCGCGACCCCATTGTCAGTTCGCGCGCGGTGGCTGAAAAGCTGGGCTTGAAGGTCGCGACTGAAATCATGACGCCGCCGGGCAGTGTGGACGTGTCCACCGAAGTCATCAAGCTGCGCCGCGCCGACCCTGACTTCACGATCTTCCACGGCTACGTGCTGGCGCCCATTCCCGAATTCGTGGGGCAGGGCAAGCGCATGGGCTTGAAGACGCGTTACATGGGCACGTTCTGGACGATGGACAACTCCACCGTGATGCAGATGGGCGAAGACGCCGAGGGCTTCATGGGCGTGATGCCGTATCGCTACTACTACGACACCGAGGGCGATGCGCCGATGCTCAAGAAGATCCGCGAGATGCGCCCGCAGTATCAAAGTACCGGCTACATGCAGGGCTTCCTGGCCGCGATGCTGTTTTCTGAAGTGGCCAAGCGCACGCTGGACGCCGGCAAGGACCTGACCAGCGCCAACATGAAAGCCGCGCTGGACGGCATCAAGGACTTCGACACGGGCGGGCTGATCGGCGTGCCCATCACCATCAAGGGCAATTCCATACCGGTGGGCCGCATCTATCGCGCCGATGTGAAGCAAAAGCAGATGGTGCCCGCGTCTGACTGGATCGTGCTCAAGTGAGGCGCCCGTGACTTTGGCCCCTGACGCGCACACGGCATCGGCCGGCACCGCCACGCCCGCGGCGGTGCTGGACATCAACAATATCGAAGTCGTCTACAACAAGGCGGTGCAGGTGCTGCGCGGCCTGTCCCTGTCGGTGCCGGCCGGCAACATCGTGGCGCTCTTGGGCAGCAATGGCGCGGGCAAGTCCACCACGCTCAAGGCCGTGTCCGGCTTGCTGGACCTGGAAGACGGGGCGCTGGTGCGCGGCCACATCGTGTTCAACGGCGGCGATACCCGGGGCGCCAAGCCGCAAAACCTGGTGCGATCGGGCCTTGCGCACGTGATGGAAGGGCGCCGCGTATTCGAAGACCTGACCGTGGAAGAAAACCTGGTGGCGGCCACTTACGCGCTGACGGGCCGGCCCGGCGCGCGGGTGGACTTCGACCTGGTCTACGGCTACTTTCCGCGCCTGTTCGAGCGGCGGCGCGGCCTGGCTGGCTACTTGTCTGGCGGTGAACAGCAGATGCTGGCCATCGGGCGCGCGTTGATCGCGCAGCCGCGCCTGATGCTATTGGACGAACCCTCGCTGGGCCTGTCGCCGATGCTGGTCGAGAACATTTTTTCCATCATCGCGCGCATCAACGCCGAGCAGGGCGTGTCGATGTTGCTGGTCGAGCAGAACGCATCGGTGGCGTTGGCGGTGGCTCACTATGGCTACATCATGGAAACCGGCAAGGTCGTGATCGACGGCTCGGCCGACAAGCTGGCGGCCGACCCCGACGTGCGCGAATTCTATCTAGGCGTGGGCGGCACGGGCGAGGCGCGTGGGTTTCGCGATATCAAGCACTACAAGCGCCGCAAGCGCTGGCTGTCATGAAGGACAAGGCCATGGTTGCGTTGATTGATCCCGCCGTCTGGCCCGAACTGACCCTGCCGCAGATGTTGCGCGAGCAGGCGCGGCGCAACCCCACGGCCATCGCCATCCGGCAAAAGGACTTTGGCATCTGGAAGCCGCTGTCGTGGTCGGACTACTGGCAGCGCGCCTGCCGGGTGGGCCTGGGGCTGCGCGCCCTGGGCTTGGGGGTGGGCGGGCGCGTGGCCATCGTGTCGGAAAACCGCGTGGAATGGCTGCTGACGCAGCTGGGAGCGGGCGCCGTGGGCGGCGTGGCGGTGGGCGTGTATTCGACCAGCCCGGCCGAGGAAATGGGCTATGTGCTTGAACACGCCGACGTCGAACTGGTGGTGTGCGAAGACCAGGAGCAAACCGACAAGGTGCTGCAAGTGGCCCACCGGCTGCCCTTGCTGCGCCGCATTGTGATGATGGAGACGAAAGGCCTGCGGTCATACCCGCCCGCCGACCGCGCGCGCATCGTGGCCTTTGCCGAGGTCGAAGCCGACGGCGCGCGTCGCGAGGCGGTGGAATTTCCCGCGCTGAACGCCGCGCTGGATGCACAGCGGCTGGATGACACGGGGTTGATGATCTATACGTCGGGCTCTACCGGCAAGCCCAAGGGCGCCATGCTCAGTTACCGCAACATGCGCGGCGTGGCGCCGGGCATCGCGGACCGGTTGTCGATGGATGCGGCCAGCGTGCATCTGTCGTATCTGCCGTTATGCCATGTGGCCGAACAAATGCTGTCTACCTTCGTGCCCCTGTACCTGGGGTCGCAGGTGAACTTTGGCGAATCCATTCGCACCGTGCAGGAAGACCTGCGCGAAGTGGCGCCGACGATCTTCCTGGGCGTGCCGCGCATCTGGGAAAAGTTGCACGCCTCGATCTCGATCAAGATGCAGGAAGCGGGGCGGCTACAACAGTGGTTGTACCGGCGGGCGCTGGCGCGTTGTGCGCCGTTTCTTGAAAAGTCGCGCGCGCGGTACAGCGCAAGTGAACGGCTGACGCATGCGCTGTGGTACTGGCTGGTGCTGCGCGCCTTGCAGAACTTCATCGGCTTGCGCCGCGTGCGCGTGGCGATGACCGGCGCGGCGCCCATCCCGCCCGACGTGGTGCGCTATTTCCGCACCCTGGGGGTGCCGTTGCTGGAAGTCTATGGCCTGACGGAATCCGCCGGCATGATCTTCGGCCAGCACCCCGATCGCGTAAAAGTAGGCACGGTGGGTGAGCCGATCTTGGGCGTGGAATGGAAGATGGGCGAGGCCGGCGAATTGCTGGTGCGCGGCGACATGGTGTTCCAGGGGTATTACAAGAACCCGGACGCCACTGCCGAAACGGTGCGCGACGGCTGGCTGCATACGGGCGACGTGGTGGCGGAACAGGACGGCCGAGTGCGCATCGTGGATCGCCTGAAAGACATCATGATCACGGCGGGCGGCAAGAATCTGACGCCGTCCGAAATCGAAAACGCCGTCAAGGGCAGCCCCTATGTGAAGGAATGCATCGTGATCGCGGATGGGCGCAAGTTCGTGACCGCGCTGATCCAGCTTGAATTCGACACGGTAGGCAAGTGGGCCGAGTCGCGCCGCATTGCGTTCACGCATTTCCGGTCGCTGGCGGAATCGCCCGAGGTGCGCCAGCTGGTGCAGCAGGAAGTGTCGCGCGCCAACGCCGGGCTGGCGCCCGTGTCGCAGATCAAGCGCTTTCACCTCTTGACCAAGGAACTGGATCATGACGACGGCGAGGTCACGGCAACGATGAAAGTGCGCCGGGCCAGCATCTATCGCACGTACGCGAATGAAATCGAAAGGCTCTACGTTGAGGAGACGATGGCATGAATGACGCCGTGATCGTGGAGGCGGTTCGCACGCCGTTTGGTCGGCGTGGCGGATGGTGGGTCGATACGCGGCCCGATACGTTGCTGGCGCAGACGGTGGACGGCCTGCTGGCGCGTGCCGGCTTGCCGGGCGACAAGGTCGAGGACCTGATTGCGGGCTGCGTCAGCCAGGCGGGCGAGCAGGGCGCGAACGTGGGGCGGCTGGCGGCGCTGCTGTCCGGCCTGCCGCAAACCGTGCCGGGCGTGACGTTGAACCGCATGTGCGGCTCCAGCCAGCAGGCGGTGCACATGGGCGCGCAAGCCATCGCGGCGGGCGACATGCGTTACGTCGTCGCCGGCGGTGTTGAAAGCATGAGCCGCGTTCCGATGTTCCTGGACGTCACCTTGGGGCAGGGCGATTTCAAGGGCTTTGAATCATTGAACCCGGCGCTGTTGGAACGCCATGCGCTGATCCACCAGATTGAAAGCGCCGAGCGCATTGCCGATCACTGGAAACTGTCGCAGGCGGACATGGATGATTGGGCGCGAGAAAGCCACGCACGTGCCTGGGCCGCCGCGCGGGCCGGCCTGCATGCGGAATTGTTGCCCGGTCCGCAAGAGGCGGCGCATCGGGACGAAGGCATCCGGGAAAAGACGGACGCGGCCCGCATGGCTGCCATGGCGCCCGCGATGCGGGCCGCTGGCCAGGGCGGCGTCACCGCCGCCAACGCCAGCCAGCTGGCCGATGGGGCCGCGGCAGTGTTGCTGGCGGATCGCGACACCGCGTTGTCTGACGGGCTGCGGCCGCGCGCCCGATTCTTGGCTCGCGTGGTGGTCGGATCCGACCCCGTCATGCAGCTGACCGGCGTGATCCCGGCGGCGCGTCAGGCCTTGGCGCGTGCCGGCTTGGCGCTGGAAGACATCGACTGGATCGAAATCAACGAAGCCTTCGCCAGCGTGGTGCTGGCGTGGCAGCGCGAGGCGGGTGCCAAACCGTCACGCGTGAACCCGTGGGGCGGCGCCATCGCGCATGGCCATCCCCTGGGGGCCACCGGCGCCGGGCTGATGGCCAAGATGCTGGCGGGGCTGGAAGCGACCGAGGGCGAAATCGGCATGCAGCTGATGTGCATCGGCCATGGCATGGCCACGGCCACCATCATCCAAAGGCTGTGATCGGCCATGAACAAGACCGCGGCCGTTGCGCCGCGCGAAGAGGGCGCCGATTCCGAACGCCGCCGTGAACTGGTGCTGACGGCCGGCAGGCTGTTCTGCAAGCACGGCTACGAACGGACGACGGTGCGCGAACTGGCGCGCGCCGTGGGCTTGCAATCGGGCAGCCTGTTCCATCACTTTCGCAGCAAGGAAGAAATTCTGGTGGCGGTGATGAACAACGGCATCCAGGAAGTGATCGACGGGGGCGAGCGCGCGCTGGCGCACTACGACGCGCCGGCGGACCGGCTTGCCGCCCTGTTTCGCGTGCACATGTGGAGCATGTTGCAGGGCGCGGGCGGCGATGCGATGAATGCGCTGGTGTACGAATGGCGCAGCTTGTCCGCGCCCAGCCAGTCGGCGGTCAAGGCCTTAAGCGATCGCTACGAGGCAATGTGGCAGTCGGTGGTGGCGGATGCCGTTCAATCAGGCCTGATCCAGGGCGACGCGCGCGTCATCAAGCGCTGCGTGCTGGGGGCGATGAACCTGACGGTGCAGTGGTACAAGCCTGGCGGCCGTCTGGCGCCGGCGGCTTTCATCGATGCGATGTTGTTGGCGTCGTTGCCGGCGTTGCCGGAAGGGGCAGGCGCGTGGCCGCTGAATGCCGCCGCCTAGCTGCGACGCTTCAGGAATGCCGCCACGGCGCACGCCACCCCCAAGGCCAGCAGGCAACCGGAGACGGGAAGCAGGAAGTCGGCTTCGCCGTGATAGCCGCCGCCAGTGACGCCGCCGGCCACGCCGCCCATCCACAACAGCGCCGTCAAGATCGCGGCCACCACGGAGATCGCGGTGGCGATGCATAGCGCAATGAACACCGGGCGGCGTGGCCGCACAGGCGCGTAAGTCGCGCCCGGCAGGACGCGGCGGGGTTGCTTGATCCAATAGACCAGCCCCGCCACGACCAGCAGCAGCATCAGGATCTTGAAGATCACGACGCCGTCCCGGTGGTTGCCTGCGCGGGTGCGACCTTAGTCTTCACGACGCAGGTGCGGGAACAGGATCACATCGCGGATGCTGGGGCTGTCAGTCAGCAGCATGACCAGGCGGTCGATGCCGATGCCGCAGCCGCCCGTCGGAGGCATGCCGTATTCCAGCGCGCGGATGTAGTCCGCGTCATAGAACATGGCTTCTTCGTCGCCCGCGTCCTTGGCTTCGACTTGCGAGCGGAAGCGCTCGGCCTGGTCTTCGGGGTCGTTCAATTCCGAGAAGCCGTTGGCGATTTCGCGGCCCGTCATGAACAGCTCGAAGCGCTCGGTGATGCCTTCGCGCGTGTCGGAAGCGCGCGCCAGCGGCGACACTTCGACCGGGTAGTCGATGATGTAGGTGGGGCTCCAGAGCTTGGCTTCGGCCGTCTCTTCGAACAGCGCCAGTTGCAGCGCGCCCAGGCCGGCGCGCGACAGCACGGGGCCGTCGGCGTCCGCGCCCAGCTTCTTCAGTTCAGCGCGCACGAAGACCGGGTCATCCAGCTGTGCCTGCGTGTAGCCCGGCGCGTACTTCAGGATGGCTTCGCAGATGGTCAGGCGGTCGAACGGCTTGGACAGGTCCAACTCGCGTTCCTGATACGTCAGCACGGCGCTGCCCGTGGCCGAGATGGCGGCCTGGCGGATCAGTTCTTCCGTGAAGTCCATCAGCCAGCGGTATTCCGCATAGGCCGCGTAGAACTCCATCATCGTGAATTCAGGGTTGTGACGCGGGCTGACGCCTTCGTTGCGGAAGTTGCGGTTGACTTCGAACACGCGTTCGAAGCCGCCGACAATCAGGCGCTTCAGGTAGAGCTCGGGCGCGATGCGCAGGTACATTTCCATGTCCAGCGCATTGTGGTGCGTGACGAAGGGCTTGGCCGCCGCGCCGCCCGGAATCGGGTGCAGCATCGGCGTTTCCACTTCCAGGAAGCCGGCGTTCAGCATGAACTGGCGGATGCTGCCCACGGCCTTGCTGCGCGCTTCGAACGTGCGGCGCGTGGCGTCCGTCATGATCAAGTCAACATAGCGCTGGCGATAGCGCAGTTCCTGGTCGGCCACGCCGTGGAACTTGTCGGGCAGCGGGCGCAGCGACTTGGACAGCAGGCGGGCGGTGGCGGCGTGCACCGACAATTCGCCCTTGTTGGTCTTGAAGACCGACCCTTCGATCGCGATGATGTCGCCGATGTCCCATTGCTTGAACGCGGCGTAGTTGTCTTCGCCCAGCGTGCCACGGTCCAGGTAGATCTGGATGCGGCCGGTGCTGTCTTGCAGCGTGGCGAAGCTGGCCTTGCCCATGACGCGCTTGAGCATCATGCGGCCGGCCACCTTGACGGTGACGCCGGCGGCGGCCAGGGCTTCCTGTTCCTCGCCGTCGTACTTGTCGTGCAGCGCGGCGGCGCGGGCGTCCGGAACGAAATCGTTCGGGTACGCAACCCCGGTTTCGCGCAGTTTGGCCAGCTTGGCGCGCCGTTCGGCGATCAAGCGGTTTTCATCCTGGGCGGGTGCCGGAGCGGTCGAGTGGTCGGTCATGGTAAGGGGATCAGTCGTAATTGCGGATGTCGTCGATGTCGGTCGTGCCGAAATCTTCGCGATCCAGGTAGGCAAGGATGCGGGCGGCCACATTGGCGGGCGAAGCGAGCTTGCCCGTGGCGTGGAAGTCCTGGAACTTGGCCAGCGCCGGGAAGCTGTCGGGGTCGCTGGAACGGATGGCGACCTGCATGTCGGTGTCGACGATGCCGGGGGCCAGCGCGACGATGCGCGCGCCGTCGGCGCCTTGTTCCTGCTTGACCACGCGCGTGTACATGTCCAGCGCGGCCTTGGTGGCGCAGTAGACGCCCCAGCCGGCGTTCGGGTTGCGGCCCGCGCCGGACGAAATGTTCAGCACGCGGCGGTCAGCGGCAAGGTCTTCGACGGCGGCCAGAAAGCGCGCGGTCAGCAGCATGACGGCGGTGACGTTCAGGTTGAAGGCGGCGGTAATGGCCGCGCTGTCGATCAGGGCGTCGGTGCCGGCCACGGGATGCACCGTGCCCGCATTGTTGATAAGCAGATAGCGCTTGGCATCGCGCGGCAGCGCCGCGCAGATGCGTTCAGCCGAGGCTTCGGCCGCTTTCAAGTCCGAGAGGTCCACGGACAGCTGTTCCAGCTGCACATCCTGCGACCGCGCGTAAGCGGCCAGTTCGGGGTCTTCGCGGCGCGCCAGCGTGATCAGGCGGGTGCCCGGCTTGGCCAGGCCGCGCGCCATGGCGGCGCCGATGCCGCGCGAAGCGCCGGTAAGGATTGCGATGGTGTCAGACATTCGTGGACCTCTGGGTACGGTTAGCGGAAGTATCGCGACAGACTTAAACGCCTTGCTTCAGGCTGGCCTGGATGAAGGGATCCAGGTCGCCGTCCAGCACTTTCTGCGTGTTGGAGATTTCAACGTTCGTGCGCAGGTCCTTGATGCGGCTTTGGTCCAGCACGTACGAACGGATCTGATGGCCCCAGCCCACATCGGTCTTGGAGTCTTCCAGCTTCTGCTGCTCGGCCATGCGGTTGCGCATTTCCAGTTCGTAGAGCTTGGACTTCAGCATCTGCATGGCTTCGGCGCGGTTGCGATGCTGCGAACGGTCGTTCTGGCACTGCACCACGATGCCCGTCGGGATGTGCGTCAGGCGCACGGCGGAATCGGTCTTGTTGATGTGCTGACCGCCCGCGCCGGACGCGCGGTAGGTGTCCACGCGCAGGTCGGCGGGGTTCACTTCCACTTCAAACGACTCATCGACTTCCGGGTACACGAAGACGCTGGCGAACGACGTGTGGCGACCGCCGGAGGAATCGAACGGGCTCTTGCGGACCAGGCGATGCACGCCGGTTTCGGTGCGCAGGTAGCCGAAGGCGTATTCGCCTTCCATCTTGATGGTGGCCGACTTGATGCCCGCGACGTCGCCTTCGGATTCTTCCAGGACTTCGACCTTGAAGCCCTTGCGCTCGGCGTACTTGAGGTACTGGCGCAGCAGCATCGATGCCCAATCCTGCGCCTCGGTGCCGCCGGCGCCTGCCTGGATGTCCAGGAAGCAATTGAGCGGGTCGGCCGGGTTGGAGAACATGCGGCGAAATTCCAGGTTTTCAAGCTTTTCCTGGAACGCGTCGGCGTCCTTTTCGATGGATTCAAGGGTGGAATCGTCGTCGTCGGCCTCGGCCAGTTCAAACAATTCGTTGGCGTCGGCCAGGCCCGTGCCAAGACCGGTAAGCGTTTCCACCACGTCTTCCAGGGCTTTCTTTTCACGGCCCAGGTCCTGGGCGTGCTTGGGGTCGTTCCAGACCGCCGGGTCTTCGAGCTCGGCGTTTACAACGTGCAGGCGTTCAGCTTTGGCATCGTAGTCAAAGATACCTCCGTAGAGCCTGTTCGCGCTCCGCGTAATCGGCGAGGCGGGCTGCGAGCTGGTTCTGACGTTCGGCTTCCATGATGATCCTGTCCTGATGACTTTTGTGCGAAACCTGGCATTTTACCGTGGTTGCGGCAACTACGCGGACGCGTGTTGCAACAGGGGGGGACGGATCGCCGGTTTGGAAGCGATCGTGCCGGCGTCGGCTTCCCCCGGCCTTTACCCCGCGTGCTCGATCACCAACTGCACCGACACCATGCCGTTCCACACGTTCTGCTCCAGGCGGTACGCCGCCTGGATGTGTTCAGGCAGCGACTGGTCGTGGCCGAACCAGATCGCGTCAAAGCGCTGGTGGCCGCGTTCCAGGGACAGCTTCAGGTGCTTTTCGCCGACCAGACGCTGGTTGCGTACGGTGAATTCGTCCAGGAACAGGGGGGCGGCAAAGCCCGCGCCCCAGACCTGCTGCTGCAACATGCCGGCGATTTCGGCGTTGGCGTAGCCGGACTCCAGTGACCCGTCGGTTTCAATGACCGGTTCGAAGGTGTCGCGGCCGGTCAGTTCGCGCACGGCGGCGTCGAACGCGGGCGCGAAGGCGGGGAAGTCGGCGCGGCCCAGCGTCAGGCCGGCCGCCATGGCGTGGCCGCCAAACTTGCGGATCAGGTTGGGGTGGCGCTTGGACACAAGGTCCAGCGCGTCGCGCAGATGCACGTCGGGAATGGAGCGGCCCGAGCCGCGGATTTCGTCATCGCCCGCCGGTGCGAAGGCCAGCGTGGGGCGCCAGAATTTTTCTTTCAGGCGCGAGGCCACCAAGCCCACCACGCCCTGGTGCCAGCCGGGGTCGAACACGCAGACCGTGGCGCCCGCCGCCGCATTGGGCGCTTCCATGGCGGCCAGCGCCTGCTCGCGCATTTCGGCTTCGATCGTGCGGCGTTCGCGGTTGATGTTGTCGAGCTCGCGCGCCATTTCCAGCGCTTGCGCTTCGTCGTCCGTCGTCAGGCAGGCAATGCCCAGGCTCATGTCGGCCAGGCGGCCCGCCGCGTTGATGCGCGGGCCCAGCGCAAAGCCCAGGTCGAAACCATTGGCGCTGCGCGGTTCGCGGCCGGCCACGGCAAACAGCGCGCGCAGGCCGGGTTGCAGCCGGCCGCTGCGCATGCGTTGCAAGCCCTGCGTGACCAGCAGGCGGTTGTTGGCGTCTAGCTTGACCACGTCGGCAACGGTGCCCAACGCCACCAGGTCGGACAGCGCATCCAGGCGCGGGCCGCCATCGGGCGGGTAGACGCCACGGCGACGCAGCTCGGCGCGCAGCGCCAGCATCATGTAGAAGATCACGCCCACGCCCGCCAGGTTCTTGGACGGGAAGCCGCAGCCAGGCTGGTTCGGGTTCACGATGGCCAGCGCGTCGGGCAGGGTGTCGCCGGGCAGGTGGTGGTCGGTGATGACCACGCCGATGCCCGCGTCGTTGGCGGCGGCCACGCCGTCCACGCTGGCGATGCCGTTGTCCACGGTGATGATGATGTCGGGCTTGCCGCTGCGGTGGCGCACGGCCAAGTCGACCACGGCGGGCGACAGGCCATAGCCGGTTTCAAAGCGGTTGGGCACCAGGAAGTCGACGTCGGCGCCCATGGCGGACAAGGCGCGCAGCCCGACCGCGCAGGCGGTGGCGCCGTCGCAATCGTAGTCGGCCACGATCAAGAGCTTCTTGCCGGCCTGGATGGCGTCGGCAAGAACACCGGCGGCGTGCGCGGAATGGGTCAGGCCGGCGGGCGGCAACAACGACGGCCACGCCAGCTTGGTCTGATCAGGATGCGTGACGCCGCGGGCGGCCCACAGGCGAGCCAGCAGGGGATGGATGCCCGACGCTTCCAGGATGCGGCAGGCGTCCAGGTCGGCGGGGCGAGTCGTTAAGCGGGGTGAGACCACCAGGCGCTCCAGTTTTTCTTGGGCGCGGGCAGCAAGCCCAGCAGGCCCCCGCGCGGTTTCAGGGTCAGGGCGACTTGGCGGTCGTCGCCCAGCAGCAGCAGTTCGGCGGGCGTGTCAGGCACGCCCTGCTTGCCCGCCAGGGGACGCAAATGCTGCGTATCGAGTTCGGTCAGGGCGTCAAGCCAGGCGGCCCAATCGCCCGCGCGCTGGGGCGCGTCAAGGCCGGTCAGCACGCGTTCGGGGCCGGGCGCGGCCACCGGCCAGGGCGTACCGCCGCCGTAAAGCCATAGCGCATTGACGGGCGGCAGGCCGCGCGCGGCGCGCTCGTCGTTGACGGGGTGTTCGTGCCACGCCATCTGTATTTCATTCAGCAAACGCCGCCACGGCCGCGTTTCCGCGTCCTGGCGCCACCATTCATTCAAGCGATGCCCCGCCACGACCAGTGGCGATGCCGTCCGCGGCCGCAGCCCGTCGGGCAAGGTCAGCCGCCAGCGCTGCGCGGACAGCGGCTGGACGGAAAAGCCGGTGCCGTCGAACAGCGGCTGCGCCGTGTCCAGCAAGGCGGCGGATTCTTCGGGGCGCAGATCCATCTGGCCGGGGTCCAGCAGATTGGCCTGGTCCGCGCCCAGGGCAAGGTGGACCAGCTCGGCCAGCCACACGGCCTGGCCGGCCGGGGCCTGGTCTGCGGCCAGCAACGGACCCAGGCCCGCGCCTTGCAGCAGGCCGGGCTCGGGCCGGTAGCCCGCGCGGGTCAGTTGCCACGATTCAAAGGCCGTGCAGCCGGCGGCACGCACATCAAAGGGGGCGGCGCGGGCGGCGCCGGCCAGCAACCAGCGGTGCAGCGTGGGGGCGCGTTCGGGCAGCAGCTTGGCCAGTTCGGCGGCAACGGGAAGGGCGGGCAGGGCGCCCGGAATGACGATCAGCATGGCCGCGATTGTAGTCCGCCCGGGCGGCGGGAACTAAGCGGCGGTGGCGGCTGCCATAGGTTGACACGGCTGGTCGTGGAACCGCACATCCGCGGCGCGATTTCCAGGCCGTTAATGCCATAATGCGCACGTGCTGAAAATACCCTACGAACTCTGGATAGGCGCCCGCTATGCCGGGATGGCCCGAATCCGCCAGCGACGCGGGCGCCGCGATCGCTTCATCTCCTTCATCGCCGCCAGCTCCATGGCGGGCATCGCGCTGGGCGTTGCCGCCTTGATCGTGGTGCTATCCGTGATGAACGGTTTCCAAAAAGAAGTGCGCGACCGCATGTTGTCGGTGCTGCCGCACATCGAACTCTATATTCCCGGCGCCTTGCCCGAACAGGTGCTTGAGCGCTGGCAGCAGTTCGCCACCGCCGCCGAGCAAAACGCCCAGGTCAAGGCCGGCGCGCCCTTCGTGGCGGCGCAGGGCATGCTGGTGCGGGGGCAGGCGTTGCGCGGTGTGCAGGTGCGGGGTATCGACCCGGCCACCGAAGGCAATGTGTCGGACCTGCCGCGCCAGATGGTGTCGGGCAAGCTGACCGATCTTAAAGCCGGTGGCTTTGGCGTGGTGCTGGGCAACGAACTGGCCGACGGGCTGGGCGTGAAAGTGGGCGACACGCTGTTGATGATGGCGCCGCAAGGCTCGATCAGCCCAGCGGGATTTGCGCCGCGCATGCGCCAGTTCACCGTGGTGGGCGTGTTCTCGTCCGGCCACTATGAATACGATTCGTCGCTGGCGTTTGTCGATAACCAGGACGCTGCCCGCGTGTTCCGTGAAAGCGGCACGGCCGGCGTGCGGCTGCGCATTGCCGACATGCAGAAGGCGCCCGAAGTTGCCAACGAACTGAAGAAGGTGCTGCCGCCCTACGTGATGGCCAGCGACTGGTCGCGCAACAACCGCACCTGGTTCGCCGCCGTGCAAACCGAAAAACGCATGATGTTCCTGATCCTGGCGCTGATCGTGGCGGTGGCCGCGTTCAACCTGCTGTCGTCGCTGGTGATGGCCGTGAAAGACAAGCAGTCCGACATCGCCATCCTGCGCACGCTGGGCGCGGGGCCGGGCGAAGTGGCGCGCATCTTCCTGGTGCAAGGCGCGATGATCGGCGTCATCGGCACCCTGCTGGGCGTGGTGGGCGGCATTGCCATTGCGTACAACGTGGATGTGATCGTGCCGTTCATCGAGCGCATGCTGGGCGTGCATTTCCTGCCGCGCGAAGTCTATTTCATCAGTGCGTTGCCGTCCGACCCGCAAATGGGCGACATCGCCACCATCGGCCTGACGTCGCTGGTGCTGTCGTTGCTGGCGACGCTGTATCCCAGCTGGCGCGCCTCGCGTCTGCAACCGGCACAGGTGCTGCGCCATGATTAAGATTCCAAACGCAGACGCCCTGACGCCCGCGTTGCAGGCCGAGAACATCGTCAAGTACTACGACGAAGGCCCCGCCCGCATCGACGTGCTCAGCAACGTCAGCCTGTCGGTGGCGCGCGGTGAGATGGTTGCCATCGTGGGCGCTTCCGGCTCGGGCAAGAGCACCTTGCTGCACATCCTGGGCTTGCTTGACGTGCCCACCAGTGGCTCGGTGTCCGTTGACGGCAAATTGGCCGTGGGTTTGTCCGAAGCCAAGAAAAGCGCCGTGCGCAACAGCAGCCTGGGCTTTGTCTATCAGTTTCACCATCTGCTGCCGGAATTCTCGGCGCTGGATAACGTGGCCATGCCGCTGATCGTGCGCCGCGAAACCCGCGACAAGGCTCGCGCCGCCGCGCGCGAAGTGCTGGCGCTGGTGGGCCTGGCCGCGCGCGAGGACCATTTCCCGGGCCAGTTGTCGGGCGGCGAACGCCAGCGGGTGGCCCTGGCGCGCGCGCTGGTCACGCGACCTGTTTGCGTGCTGGCCGACGAACCCACCGGCAACCTGGACCGCAACACCGCGCACAAGATGTTCGAACTGTTGACGCGCGTGAACCAGGAATCGGGCACGGCATTCGCCATCGTTACGCATGACCCGGAACTGGCCGCCCGTGCCGACCGCCAACTGCTGATGGAAAACGGCCGGCTGGTGTCGGGGTAGCAGGGCCATGCCGGTGGCGCGCATAATGGCGCCTAGGAGACCCCGCCCATGCTGATCGACACCCACTGCCATCTGGACGCTGCCGAGTTCGACGCCGACCGCCAGCAGGTAGCCGACCACGCATGCGAAGCCGGCGTGGGGTCCATCGTGATCCCCGCCGTCGAACGCGCCAACTTCTCCGTGGTGCAGGCGCTGGCCGGGCAGATCGCCGGGGGCGCTTACGCGTTGGGCATCCACCCGCTGTACGTGCAACGCGCCAACGATGCTGACCTGGACGTTCTGCGCCACACCATCAAGCAATGCCTGGGCGACCCCCGCTTTGTCGCCATCGGCGAAATCGGCCTGGATTTTTTCGTGCCCGAGATTGCCACGGGGGAACCGCGCGAACGCCAGGAACGCTTTTATGCCGCGCAGCTGGCCATGGCCGCCGAGTTCAAGCTGCCGGTGCTGCTGCACGTGCGCCGTTCGCAAGACATCCTGCTCAAGTACCTGCGCCGCCATGGTCCCGTTGGCGGCATCGCGCATGCCTTCAATGGCAGTGCGCAACAGGCGCAAGCATTCATCGACCACGGTTTTGCCTTGGGCATGGGCGGCGCCATGACCTACGAGCGGGCCTTGCAGATTCGTCGCCATGCGGCGGATGTGGACTTGTCCCACCTGGTGCTGGAGACCGACGCGCCCGATATCCCGCCCGCCTGGCTGCACCCGCCGCAGCGCCGCAATCGGCCGGGTGAGCTGCCGCGCATTGCCGCTGTGCTGGCCGAACTGCGCGGCATCACGCCCGCCCAGGTCGCGCACGCCACCACCGCCAACGCCATGCGCGTCCTGCCGCGGCTGCCCGCCGCCATCCTGGCCGGCGACAACTGAACGCGTCCCCGCATGATGCCGCCGGAAGGCGGCATTTTGTCGTCTGGATACATCAAAGATCCAAGAAATTTCTTAAAACTTTCTAAAAACTGAATTAAAGCTGACAAAAAGTTGAATCACATATTAGGAATGCCTATCATTGCCGTTCACTGAAATTCCCAATCAGCGCTCTGCGCGCCACCCGCCTTGGGTGGTTGTCCCGATTCCCCATGTCGACTCAGAAAAGCACTAAAGACTTCGTCGCGTTCCGTCCTTCCCGTCCTTCCACCCGTCCTGGCTTCCGTTTGCTGCCGCTGGCGCTGGCCATCACCGCGTCATGCGCGGCGCACGCGCAAAACACGGCCGGCGCCATGGAAGACACCATGGGTGTGGCACAGCTGGACACCGTGGTGGTAACGGCAGCCGGCTTCGAACAGGAAATCAAGAACGCGCCGGCGTCCATTTCCGTCATCACGCGCGAGCAGCTGGAGACGCGCCCGTTTCATAACCTGGCCGATGCGGTTGCCGACGTCGAAGGCGTGACGGTCGAGCGGGGCGGCAAGGCAGGCGGCATGAACATCAGCATCCGTGGCCTGCCCAGCGACTACACGCTGGTGCTGGTTGACGGCAAGCGCCTGAACCAGAACAGTTCGGGGGCACGTCCCAACGGCTTTGGCGATGTCGACACCAACTTCATCCCGCCGATGGCCGCCATTGAACGCATCGAAGTCGTGCGCGGCCCCATGTCCACGCTGTACGGGTCGGACGCGATGGGCGGCGTCATCAACATCATTACGCGCAAGGTCAGCCAGGACTGGACCGGCCAGATCACGCTGGACGGCACCGCGCAAGGGGACAACACCTACGGCAACAACTATGGCGCGGCCTTCTACCTTAGCGGCCCCATCAAGACCGACAAGCTGGGCCTGACGCTGCGTGGCGGCCACTACCGCCGGCTTAGCGCCAACGGCAGCTACCCGGTCAACCAGGCCGAATACAACAGCGGCAATTACACCGGCGACATCGCCAGCTTTTCCGGCCTGGGCGACAGCACGCAACAGAACGTGGGCCTGCGCCTGGCGCTCACGCCCAACCGCAACCACGACGTGCTGTTCGACGTGGACAGCAACTGGCAAACCTATGACAACGCCAACGGCGAACTGGGCACGCTGAACACCAGCATCGCGCCCAATCGCCAGGGCGGCGGCTACGACCCGGAAATGGAGTTCAACCGCCAGCGTTATGCGCTGACGCACCTGGGCCGCTACAGCGGGTCGGTCAGTTCCGATACCAGCTTCGTCTATGACACGACCGAAACCATCGGCCGCACCAACCCGATGAACGCGCCGCGCCGCCCGACCGATGGCGACAAGCGCGACCTGGAATACGACAACTGGGTGTTCGACACCAAGTGGACGATGCCGCTGTTCAATGAACGCCATAACCTCACGGTGGGCGGCCAATGGCGCGAACAGCATTTCAAGGACACGCTGGTGTCCGCGCCGCTGGACCAGCGCCAGTACCAATGGGCGTTGTTCGCCGAAGACGAATGGCGCATCGTGGACGACCTGGCCCTGACGGCGGGTGCGCGCTACGACCGCAACGAGCAATTCGGCGGCAAGTGGAGTCCGCGCGGCTACCTGGTCTGGAACGCGACGCCGATGTGGACGGTGAAGGGCGGGGTCAGCAAGGGCTACAAGACGCCCGACATCAACCTGATGACCGACGGCATCATCGGCCTGGGCGCGCAAGGCACCATGCCGCTATTGGGCAATTCCCAGCTGAAGCCGGAAAGCAGCACCGCGTCCGAATTGGGCCTGCTGTTTGACGATGGGGAAGGCCTGTCGGGCAACCTGACCGCGTTCCACACCAAGTTCAAAGACAAGATCGACAGCCAGAACGTGCCCAACTGCCTGGCGGTGGGTGGCCCGGCCGCGGGCTGCCTGGACCTGGGCGTGTGGGAACGCAACGGCATCCCGGTGGCCAATTTCTCGCAACGCGTGAACGTCGACACCGCGACAATCCAGGGTTTCGAGCTGGGTGGACGCGTGCCGCTGGGCGGCGGCGTGTCGTTCAACGGCAACTACACCCTGACCGCCAGCGAGGTGACCTCGGGCGCCAAGCAGGGCCAACCGCTGGGCTCGCAACCGCGCCACGCACTTAACCTGGGCCTTAACTGGCGCATCAACGACCAGTTCAACGTGTGGGCGCGCGGCGAATACCGCGCCAAGCAGTTCAACGATATGGATTGGGAAAAAGAACAGGTGTTCTACAACCCGTACTGGCTGGCCAGCACGGGCGGCTCATACGTCGTCAATAAGAACGTGACCTTGTCGGCGTCGGTGTTCAACTTGTTCGACAAGAACTTCGTGAACTACGGCCCGACCCAGGTAGGCGCAACGATCCCGGCCGCCAACGCCAACTGGACCAATTCCTATCGGCAGGTGCTGGAAGGGCGCCGCTTGTGGGTGTCGGCCAACATCACGTTCTGATCGGGGGCGGGGAGCCAGGCAGCGGAACAGGCAGCAGAACAGGCGCCTGGGCGGGCAGCGGATGCGGCACTTCAATGCGCACCGCCAGCCCGTGCGGCGACACGTTCCGCGCCGCTATCCGGCCCTTGTGCGCGGCCACGGCGGCCTGGGCAATCGACAGGCCCAGGCCCGCTCCGGAGCCCGGCGTCTTGGCGCCCGAGGCCGCGCGAAAGAACGGTTCGAACAACGATTCCAGATCCTCCGGCGACACGCCGGGCCCTCGGTCTTCGACTTCCACGCAGGCGTAATTCGCGTTCTGTATCAGCCGTACGCGGATGGCGCTGTGCGCCGGCGCGAAACGCAGCGCGTTGCGCATGACGTTTTCGATGGCGCTGGACAAGCTGTCGCGCTCGCCGGTGATCAGCACCGGCGGCGGCGGTTCCCAGACGATGCGCACTTGCAGCGTGGTCGCTTCAAAGCGGGCGTCTTCAACCACGGCGCTGACGATATCGCCAAGGTCCAGGGTGTCGTTCGGTTCCGGCAGCGCGCCCAGCCGCGCCAGCCGCAACGTGCTGCCCACCAGCGCGTCCAGCCGTTCGCATTCCCGTTCGATACGGTCCAGCTGCACGTCCTGGCGTTCGTCCTTGCGCCGCGCCAATTCGCTGGCCAGGCGCAGGCGCGCCAGCGGAGATCGCAATTCATGCGCGATGTTGTGCAGCAGTTGTTCGCGCGTATCCACCACCGCTTTCAAGCGGTCGGCCATGGCGTTGAAGTCGCGCGCCAACAGGCCAAGTTCGTCCTTGCGGCCGGCCAGCTTGGCCGGCGTGTGGGCGCCCAGATGGCCGGCCGCCAGCGCCTGCGTGGTGTGACGCAGCTGCGTCAAGGGCGCCGTCACGTGGCGGGTCAGCGCCCAGCAGAACGGGGCCGTCACCGCCAGGGCGAACAGCAGCAAGGCTAGCGCCACGGGTGACAGGCCCAGGACTTCCCAGTGCGATGAATCGAACGGCAGGAACAGCATCAACAGTTCGGTCCCATCCGGCAGCACCAGCAGCTGCGGCTGCCACCAAGACACGCGCTGAACAGACGGATCGGGTTGCGTCAGGTCCGCCGGCACGGGCCGGTCGGGCGCCGCGCGGTAAGCGCTTAGCCAGTCATGCATGCGCGCGGGCAGCGTGCGGCCCAGGATTTCGCGGTCATCCGTGTCCAGGATGTAGATCTTCAGCGCGGAATAGCGCTGGTCCATCGCTTGCACCCAGCGTTCCAGGCCGTCTTTGCCATGGATGCGCGCCACCTGGGCGGCGTCGTGCGTCAGACTGCCCGGGTTCAGGCCGTCCAGCGAATTGATGCGATACCAAGCCACGGCCGCCGTGAACAGCATGCCGCACACCAGGATGATGGCCATCGCGGACCAGAAGGTCAGGAACGCGCGCCAGAACAGTGACCGCGTCGGCAATAACCAGCGCATCAGGCCGCGCCCGCCAGCACGTAGCCCAGGCCGCGCAGATTGCGGATCGACAGCGTGCCGTTGGCCTGATCCAGCCGCAGCTTCTTGCGCAGCGCGCTGATGTGCGTGTCGATGCTGCGGTCATAGCGGTCGGGCCGCCGGCCCAGCGCATACATGCCGATCTGTTCGCGGGCCACGACCTGGCCGGGCGCGCGCATCAACAGTTCCAGGATGCGTTGTTCGGCACCGGTCAACAGCACCTCTTCGGCGTCCAGGCAGGCGCGCCCGGAGGCCGGGTCCAGCGACAGCGCGCCCAGCGTCAGGCTGGGCTTGGTGGTTTCAGGCACCTCTTCAAAGCGACGCATCACGGCAGTGATGCGGGCCTTGAGCTCGCGCGGGCTGAAGGGTTTGGCCAGGTAATCGTCGGCGCCGAATTCCAGGCCAAGCACGCGGTCGGTTTCGCCGCCGTGCGCCGTGAACATGATGACGGGGCGGCGCGAGCGCTGCCGATATTGCTTCAGCAGGTCCAGGCCGCTGCCGTCCGGCAGCATCAGGTCCAACAGGATCAGGTCGTAGTCGTCCTGCGCCAGCAGGGCCAGCCCCTGCCTGCCCGTATGCGCCAGGGTCAGCACGCAATGGTTGGGTTCAAGGTATTCACGCAGCATCTGCGCCAGTTCGACGTCGTCGTCGATGAGCAGGATGCGGCGCGCTACCGCTGATTGGGAGAAGAGCATCCGTGGTGTGTTCCGCACCCGGTAGTTTGGCCGATGGCCGCCCGCCGAAGTGTCAAGAAGTCTGAAGAAGATAAAAGTTGCGGAAAGGTGTTTGCCCGGTTCCGAAAGCCTCAATTCTAATATGAGAATAGTTTTCATTAAGAAATAAGAGGCAGCGCCGAGGTCACACGCGGGGTGCGGCAGGGCGCTGGTACGGGAGAAAACAAGCATCATGAGCAGCAACGATCTGGCCTTGGGCGGCCGTGTTTTGACATCGCGCACGCAGCTGGCCGCGGCATTGTGCGCGGCCGGCCTGGGCATGGCGCCGGCCGTTTCGTGGGCGCAGGCCGCAAGTGAAGCCAAGACGCTGGACACGGTGGTGGTCACGGCCAGCGGCTTCGAGCAGCAGATCCAGGACGCGCCGGCTTCCATCAGCGTCATCACCCGCGAAGACCTGGACAAGAAGTTCTACCGCGACGTGAATGACGCACTGATCGACGTGCCGGGCGTGATCGTTACCGGCGGCGGTGACCGCCAGGACATCAGCCTGCGTGGCATGGGCCCGCAGTACACGCTGATCCTGATCGACGGCAAGCGCCAAAGCTCGCGCGAGACCCGCACCAATTCCGACTCCGCCGGGGTCGAAGGCGGCTGGACGCCGCCGCTTGCCGCCATTGAACGCATTGAAGTCGTGCGCGGCCCGATGTCATCGCTGTACGGGTCGGACGCCATGGGCGGCGTCATCAACATCATTACCCGCAAGGTGCCCAAGGAATGGCACGGTGAAATCCGGATGGACACCACCATCCAGGAAAGCAACAAGTCGGGCGATATCTACCAGGGCAACTTCTACCTGGCCGGCCCCATCAAGAGCGACCTGCTAGGCCTGCAAATCTACGGCCAGGCCTCGCAGCGCGACGAAGACAATATCGTTGATGGATTCCGCAAGCGCAATTCCGACAGCGTCACCGCCAAGCTGGCGCTGACGCCCAACCGTGATCACGACATCGTGCTGGAAGCGACCACGATGCGTCAGAAAATCCAGGAAACGCTGGGCAAGACGGTCGCGCCCCTGGCGCCGGGCGAGGCTTGCGCGCGCACCGGTTGCCCCGCGTCGGCGCAGAACGACTACCGCAGCAACAAGTGGGCGCTGTCGCATACCGGCCGCTGGGGTTGGGCGGTGTCGGACAGCTATGTGCAGGAAGAAGAATTCGACAACCGCTCGCGCCAGATGAAGGTCAAGAACCTGAACCTGCAAACCAGCTGGACGCTGCCGCTGGGCTCGCACATGCTGACGCTGGGCGGCACCTACCTGAGCCAGCGCCTGAACGACCAGACCGGCAACCAGCTGTCGGGCGGCCCCAACAAGATCGACCGCTACCAGTGGGCGCTTTTCGCCGAAGACGAATGGCGCCTGACCGAAAAGTTCGCCGTCACCGCCGGCCTGCGCATGGACGAAGACGAGAACTTCGGCACGCACTTCAGCCCGCGTCTGTATGGCGTGTGGCACCTGGCCGACCGCTGGACCCTGAAGGGCGGCGTGTCCACCGGTTTCCGCGCGCCGGACCTGCGCCAGACGGTGGCGGGCTGGGGCCAGGTCAGCCGGGGCGGCAATATGTACGGCAACCCGGACCTGACGCCCGAGAAGTCGGTCACGGAAGAAATCGGCCTGCTGTACGACGATGGCGCAGGCTTTAACGCCGGCGTCACGCTGTTCAACAACGACTTCAAGGACAAGATCACCCGCGTGGCGTGCCCCTTGTCGCAATGCACCGAAGGCCCCAACCAATTCGGCTCCAACCCCACCACCTACATGAACGTGGACAAGGCGGTGTCGCGCGGCGTGGAAGCCAGCATGAAGCTGCCGCTGGCGCGTGACTGGTCGCTGACCAGCAGCTACACGTTCACCAAGTCGGAACAGAAGTCGGGCCAGTACAAGGGCGAGCCGCTGAACCAGCTGCCCAAGCACCTGTTCACCACCACGGTGGACTGGCAGGCGTCCGATGCGCTGCAAGCGTGGGCGCGCGTGAACTATCGCGGCAAGGAAAGCCAGCCGACCACGGGCGCATCGTCGTCATCGGTGGTGGCGCCGTCCTACACCTTCGTGGACATGGGCGCGTCGTACGCGGTGAACAAGACCGTGTCGGTGTATGCCGGCATCTACAACCTGTTCGACAAGCAGGTCACGTATGACGATTACGAATACGTCGAAGACGGCCGCCGTTACTGGCTGGGCGTGGGCGTGAAATTCTGATCGCGATGAATGAACAGGGGGGCGATTCCTGCTTCCCCGCGAAGCCAAAGAGGTACGTATGACGATGCAGCAAAACACCGGCCGTGGCCGACGCCGGCTGATGAAGGCAGGCGCCGCGCTGGCCCTGTCCGCCGCCTTTGGCGCGTGCATGGCGCAAGCCACCGTGCCGGTCAAACACGCACGCGGGCAGATGAGCGTGCCGGCCAAACCCACCAAAACCATCGTGATGGACATGGCGGTGCTGGACACCCTGCACGCGCTGGACGTGGAAGTGGCCGGCGTGCCCACGGCCGCCAAGCTGCCACCGCAGCTGGCGCAATATGCCGACCCGCGCTACCTGAAGGTCGGTTCGCTGTTTGAGCCCAACTATGAGGTGATCCATGCGGCGCAGCCGCAGCTGATTGTCGTGGCCGGCCGCTCCGCGCCCAAGTACGACGAGCTATCCAAGCTGGCGCCCACCATCGACCTGACCGTCGACCCGCGCGACCTGGTGGGCAGCGTGACTCGCAACACCGAAACGCTGGCCGCCATCTACGGCAAACAGGCGCAAGCGCGCCAGAAGCTGGATGCCTTGCGCGCATCGA
This sequence comes from Achromobacter semiaridum, assembly GCF_053543755.1. Lineage (NCBI taxonomy): Bacteria > Pseudomonadati > Pseudomonadota > Betaproteobacteria > Burkholderiales > Alcaligenaceae > Achromobacter > Achromobacter semiaridum. The sequence continues at coordinate 128,438 of NZ_JBLVOL010000018.1, forward strand.
TTTCCGCGCTGCACGGCCAGGCCGCTTCGGCCGGCACGGCGTTGGTCATCCTGACCACGGGTGGCAAGATGAGCGCCTACGGCCCGGGCTCGCGCTTTGGCGTCATTCATGATGCATTCGGCATCAAGCCGGCGGCAAAGGGACTGAACGTGTCCAACCACGGCCAGGCCATCTCGTTCGAATTCATTGCCGAGACGAACCCCGACTGGCTTTTTGTGATTGACCGCGATGCCGCGATCGGCCGCGAAGGCGTGTCGGCCCAGCGCATGCTGGACAACGACCTGGTGCGCGCCACCGCCGCGTGGAAGAACAAGCGCGTGGTGTATCTGAACGGCTTTAACTGGTACCTGCTGGGCAGCGCCGGGCTGACGGCCATGCAGCAGAACGTGGACGACATCGCGGCCGCGCTGGCGCCGCGAAAGTAAGCAGCATGGGTTGGGCAAAGGAAGGGCGCCGATGACCTGGCGGCGCATGATAAGCGGGTGGGGTGGCCTGACGGTGGCGGTGATGGTGCTGTTGGCGCTGTGCGCGGCCAGTGTCGGCCTGGGGGCGGGCACGCTGTCCGTCTCGGCGCTGTGGGGCAGCGGCGAAGAGGCCGAGCGCGCCTGGCGCCTGCTGATGGTCAGCCGCGTGCCCCGCACGCTGGCCCTGCTGCTGGCCGGCATGGCGCTGGCGGTGGCGGGCCTGATCATGCAGATGCTGGTGCGCAATCGCTTTGTGGAGCCCACCACGGCCGGCACCGTCGAATCGGCCACGCTGGGCATCCTGGTTATTACCTTGCTGGCGCCCGACACGCCGGTAATCGGCAAGATGATGGCGGCCACGGCCTTTGCACTGGCCGGCACCTTGCTGTTTTTGGCCTTGCTGCGCCGCGTGCCGCTGCGCACGCCGTTCATCGTGCCGTTGATCGGCCTGATCCTGGGCGGGGTCATCCACGCAGCCACTACCTTCATTGCCTTTCGCTTTGATCTGCTGCAATCGCTGCACGCCTGGACCACCGGTGATTTCTCGGGCGTGCTGCGCGGCCGCTATGAATTGCTGTGGATCGGCTTTGCGCTGGCCTGCGCCGCCTATGCTGCCGCCGACCGCTATACGGTCGCCGGCATGGGCCGCGAATTTGCGTCCAACCTGGGCTTGAACCACGCGCGCCTGACCTTCGTGGGCCTGCTTATCGTGTCCGCCATTTCGGCCGTGGTGGTCGTCACGGCGGGCGGCATACCTTTCCTGGGCCTGATCGTGCCCAATGCCGTCAGCCTGGTGCTGGGCGACAACATGCGTCGCTCCCTCCCATGGGTAGCCTTGCTGGGCGGCGTCTTCGTGCTGGCCTGCGACATCATCGGGCGGCTGGTGATCCACCCTTACGAAATCCCCATCGGCACCGTGGTCGGCGTCGTCGGCAGCATTCTGTTCCTGTGCCTGCTGCGTATGAAAAGGACTCGTCTTGGCTGATCCGGCTATCTTGCCCGCCGTGCAGATGCGTGCGCGCTCACCGCAGCGCGCGCGGCTGCTATGGCTGTCCGCCGTGGCGCTGGCCTGCGTGGTGGCGTACCTGAGCCTGGGCGCCAATGGCCAGTGGTCGTTCGTGATTCCGTTTCGTGGCGGCAAGCTGGTGGCCATGGTGCTGGTGGCGTATGCCGTGGCCGTGTCGTCCGTGCTGTTCCAGACCATCACGCACAACCGCATCCTGACGCCCGCCATCATGGGCTTCGATGCGCTGTACCTCTTGATTCAGGCGGTGGTCGTGTTCGGCTTCGGCCAGGCCGCCACGGCGGCCCATCATCCCGTGGCGGCCTTCATGCTGGAAGTGTGCGCGATGACGGCGTTTGCCTGCCTGCTGTTCCGATGGCTGTTTTCAGACGCGGTGCGCAGCCTGCACCTGATGATGCTGGTGGGCATTGTGTTCGGCCTGCTGTTTCGCAGCCTGTCCAATTTTGTCGTGCGGCTGATCGACCCCAACGAATTCCTGGTGCTGCAAGACCGCATGTTCGCCAGCTTCAATGCCGTGCGTGTGTCGCTTTTGCCGATTGCCCTGGCGGCGGTATGCGCGGCCACGCTGGTGATCTGGCGGCTGCGCCACCGCTACGACGTGCTGGCGCTGGGGCGGGACATTGCCGTGAACCTGGGTGTGGACTACCGCCGCAGCCTGCTGCTGACGCTGGGTGCAATCGCGGTGCTGGTGTCGGTGTCCACCGCGCTGGTGGGGCCGGTCACCTTCTTCGGCCTGCTGGTCAGCAACCTGGCGTACCAGGCGATGGGGTCCGACAAGCACCGCTACACCGTGCCGGCGGCAACCTTGCTGGGCGTCATCTTTCTGGTTGGCGGGCAAACGTTGCTGGAACGCGTGCTGGGCTTGAACACCACCGTCAGCGTGGTGATCGAATTTGTGGGCGGCGTGATGTTCCTCGCCCTGATCCTGCGCAAGGGGCGCCGATGATAGAAATAGACAAGGTCAGCAAGCAATACGGCGACAGCGTGGTGGTGGATGACGTCACGCTGCAACTGCCCGCCAACGGCGTCACCGCCATCATCGGTCCCAACGGCGCGGGCAAGTCCACGCTGCTGTCCATGGTGAGCCGCCTGCTGCCCGCATCCGCCGGGCGCATCCACGTGGACGGCCTGGACGTGATGCGCGCGGACAGCCGCGAGCTGGCGCGCCGCCTGTCCATCCTGCGGCAAGACAACCACCTGCCACTGCGCTTGACCGTCCGCGACCTGGTGGCGTTTGGCCGCTATCCGCATACGGGTGGGCGGCTGACGCTAACCGACAAGACCCACATCGACCGCGCCCTGGCGTATCTGAACCTGGAACCCCTGGCGGACCGCTATCTGGATGAAATGTCAGGCGGGCAGCGCCAGCGGGCGTTTGTGGCGATGGTGCTGTGCCAGGACACGCGCTACGTGCTGTTGGACGAACCGCTGAACAGCCTGGACATGATGCACGCGGTGGCCATGATGGGCACGTTGCGCCGCGCCGCCGACGAGCTGGGCAAGACGGTGGTGCTGGTGCTGCACGACATCAATTTCGCGTCCAGCTATGCAGACCGCATCGTCGCCATGCGGCAGGGGCGGGTGGCGTATCAAGGCACCCCGGCCGAACTGATCCGGCCCGAGGTGCTGAGCCCGCTGTATGAATTGCCGATCGACGTGCACGAGATCGGCGGCAAGCGCATCTGCGTGTATTACCGCTAAGGGGCGTTGCGCGGCGCGCAACGACCCTACGCGGATTCCGCGCTGGCGGTAAGCCCGGCCTGCCGCCTGGCGCGATGGCGGCGTTCCAGCATCACGGCCCACAGCCACAAGGGCATGCTGCCGATAGCCAGCAAACTGCCCACCCAACCCGTCGACGTCCAGCCGTAGCCCGCCGCGATGGCCAGGCCGCCCAGGAAAGGCCCCAGCGCATTGGCGGTATTGAAGGCGGAGTGATTCAGCGCGGCGGCCAGGCCCTGGGCATCGCCCGCCACGTCCATCAGGCGCGTCTGCAACACGGTGCCCAGCGCGCCGCCCACGCCCACCAGGAACACGTTCAGCGTGATCAGCCAGACGTTGTGCGCCATCAACGGAAACAGCGCCAGCACCACGGCCGACCACACCAGCAGCAGCCCGGCCGTGCGCATCACGGCGCGGTCGGCAAACACCGGCACCACCATGTTGCCCACCGTCAGCCCCACGCCGAACGCGCTCAGCACGAAAGGCACGGTGGAGGGCGCTACCTGCGTCACAGCGGTCAGCGTGTCGGCCAGGTAGGTGTAGATGGAGAACAAGCCGCCAAAGCCCACCGCACCGATCGCCAGCGTGATCCAGACCTGACCCCGCCCCAGTGCGCTCAGCTCGCGCAGCGGGCTGGCCTTGTGGTCGGCCGGCGTATCCGGCGCGTAGATGGCCACGCTGATCATCGTCAGCACCGCCAGCAGCGACACCAGCCCGAAGCTCCAGCGCCAGCCGATTACCTGACCCAGCCAGTTGGCCAGCGGCACACCAACGATGGTGGCCACCGTCAGCCCCAGGAACACGCGCCCGACGGCCATGGTGCGGCGGTTTGCCGGCACCAGCGAACTGGCCACCAGCGACGCAATGCCAAAGTACGCGCCATGCGGCAGCCCGCTAAGAAAGCGGAAGAACAGCATCCAGTGATAATCCGGCGCAATCGCGCTCAGGCCGTTGCCAACGGCAAACAAGCCCATCAACGCAATCAGCAGGCGGCGGCGCGGCATCCTGGCGCCCAGCACGGCCAGGATCGGCGCGCCAACCACCACGCCCAGCGCATAAGCGCTGATGACGTGGCCGGCCGTGGGCGCGTCGATGCCTAGGGATTGGGAAAAATAGGGCAGCAGGCTCATCGTGGCGAACTCGGTGGTTCCGATGGCGAAGCTGCCCACAGCAAGGGCAAGCAGCACCAGCGCGGGGCGGTGCTGCGAGGAAGCAGGGTGAGACATGGGGATGGCTAGGGGTGAGTCGAGGAATGTTGCAACGCAACAGCCGTATTGTAAGCACCCCTGGCTGTCATCTACATGTCTACGCGGCCCACCGGGTCGTCTACCGCGCCAGATCCACCGCGTAGCGCGACAACTGCGTCGTGGCGTCCGGGGTGGCATCAAACACGCTGACATTGGTAACGCCGTGCGCCGCCGCCATCGGCAGGGTGCCCGGCACCGACCAGAACACCACCGGGCCGGCCAACGCGCTTAGCGGCTTGAAGCGCCAGCTGCGGTCCAGGCCATAGGTGGCCAGGTCCAGCGTCGGATTTTTCTTGATGAAGCTGATCAGCACGTCGCGGCTGGCGTCCGGCGCTTGCAGCACGATGTCCCCCTTGCCGCCCGCCAGGCCGGGAAAATCACCGCCACCGCTGGCGCGGTAGTTGTTGGTGACCACCAGGAACTGCGCGGCCAGATCCAGCGGCGCACCCTGGTAGCTCAGGTTCGAAATACGCGAACCCTTGGGCCGGCTGACATCGATCTCGTACTTCAGCGCATTGCCGGGCGCATAGAGCACATCGAAATTGAAGGTGGGAAACGTCGTGTCGACCAGGTCTTGCGGTGCGACCTGCGCGGGGTCGATCTGCTTGAACTGTTCGGCCGTCTTTTCCAGCCACTGGCGGACCGTGTCGCCCGTAACGCGCACCACCTGCAAGGTGTTCGGGTACAGGTACAGGTCGGCCGCGTTGTTGATGGCCACGTTGCCTTGCTTCACGAAGGTGAAGTCGCCCGGGCCATTGCGCCCGCCCTTGAACGGCGCGGCGGCCGACAGGATGGGCAGGGCGCCGTAAGCCGGATTGTTCTTGGCGATATAGTCCTTCAGGTAATCGATCTGCGCCATGTTCACGATTTGCAGCGCCGATACGTCGCCCGTCAGCGCGTAGTAGGTTGCCATGTCGAACTGGCTTTGGCCGATCGGCGTCTTCACGTAGTCGATGGTGGCGGCATGCTCGCCTTGCACCAGCTGCTGCACGGCGGTGTCCGGCGCCACGTAGGTGGCCGGCGTCGAGCCGCTTTGCGCCGTCAGGCGCGTGGCAATGCGCTGCACCGTGGTCGCGTCCTGTTGCACGCGCCATCCCTTGTCGTACGCCAACTTCAGCGTGATCTGACCCAGGTTGTTGCCCCACTGGCCCGCCTGCACGGCGGGCACGCCGTTGACCAGGCCGCGCACCGGGTCTACGCCCGGCTGGCCGGCAAACGGCGACGTGGCGCTGGCGTCCGGAAACAGCAGATGCTGGTGGCCGGTGATCAGCGCGTCGATGCCAGGCACCTGGCTCAAATAGCCCGCGCCGTTCTCCATGGCCGGGTCGTACGCCGTCTTCATGTCGATGCCGCCGTGCGCCAGCGCCACGATGATGTCCGCGCCCGCCGCCTTCATCTCGGGCACGTAGCGCTGCGCGGTTTCCTTCCAGCCCGTCACCTGCACATGGCCTTCCAGATTGGCCTTGTCCCATTGCAGGATGGGCGGCGGGGCAAACCCGATTACGCCCACCTTGAACGGCACGTCTATCGTCTTGCCGCCCGCGTCCGTCGCCTTGAAAGTCTTGTCCAGCAACACCCAGGGCTTGAAGATGGGTTGCTTGCTGGCGGCCGACACCACGTTGGCCGATACAAAGGGGAAGGCCGGCGCGGCGCAGTTCCTGGCGCCGGTGGGGTTGGTCTTGGCGGTGCCCTTGCCGATGCCCGCCAAGCCGAAGTCCACGTTCGTGATCTGCGACAGATAAGGCAGGCCGTAGTTGAATTCGTGATTGCCCATCGTGCCCGCGTCGTAGGCCAGCAGGTTCATCTGCTTGTAGATCGCGATCATGTCCGAACACTGCACCGGCGCCACCAGCGCCTGATAGTCGGACAGGGCGGTGCCCTGGATGGTGTCGCCGTTGTCGAACAGCAGCGAGTTGGCGTGCTGCTTGCGGGCGTTGGCGATCAGCGTTGCGCTGCGGTCCACGCCATAGCTCTTGTCTTCGGCCAGCTTGTAGTAGTCGTAGCCCAGCACGTTGGCGTGCAGGTCGGTCGTGGCCAGAATCGCCACTTCCAGCGCGGCGCCTTGCGGCACGCTGGCAACGGGCGGCGTGACTACGCCCGCGTCATCGTCATCATCGTCATCGCCGCCGCAGGCGGTCAGGCCCGCCAAGAGCGCAACGCTGGCGGATACCGCGAATAGTTTTCGTACGTGGGGCTTCACCGTCATTCCTCCGTGTCATGAAGGAATCCGAGTGTGAGGATGGTGTGTGACCTGGGCGTGACACCAAAAGACGCCGGGTATGCAAATCGGGTAAGCAGCGTCCTACCGCAGCGGTGAGGCTCTTGTCAGGCTGTCGGGTTCCAGCGACGCCAGCGCATCCAGGAAGCGCCACGCGAATGAGCCCGGGCCTTCCGCCAGCGCGCCCGCGCGTGCGCCCGCGATGGCAAAGCAAGACAGGGCGGCAACGGCCGCCACGTACGGGTCTTCTTTGGAAACGGCGGCAAAAGCGCCCACCAGCGCCGTCAACGCGCAGCCGGTGGCGGTGACGCGCGGCATCAGCGGCGAGCCGCCCGTGACGTGCACCGAACGTTGCCCATCGGTGACGTAATCCGTTTCGCCCGTCACGGCCACCACGGCGCCATGGGTGATGGCAATGGCACGTGCCGATTGTTCCGCCTGCGCCACGGCGTCGCGCGCGTCCACGCCCTTGCCGGCGCTTTGGCCACCCGCCAACGCGATGATTTCCGACGCGTTGCCGCGCACGATAGTCGGTTGCAAGCCCAGCAATTGCCGCACGGCGTCGCGCCGGAAAGCGGTGGCGTGGTGCGCCACGGGGTCCAGCACCCACGGCACGCCGGCCTGCCGCGCCGCCGCCGCCGTCAACAGCATGCTTTTCAACCACGGCGCGGACAGCGTGCCGATGTTGATGACCACCGCGCCGGCCATGCGCGCGAATTCTGGCGCCTCGTCGGTGGCGTGCACCATGGCGGGCGACGCGCCCATTGCCAGCAGCACATTGGCCGCGATGTTCATGGAAACGAAATTGGTCAGGCATTGCACCAGCGGCGCATCGTGCCGCAGCGCCGTGTACCGGTCTTGGCAGGCGCGTGCCAAGGCGGCGGTGTCGGGGTCGATGGAAGATTCAGCCATGCCTAAAGGTCCTTGCTACGCGTTCCGATGGATCGGCGTATGTTCTGGCGTTGCCCGGCACGCTGTCAATCGAGTCTCGTCGCGACCGTTCGCCACCTTACTTCGCGGACGGCCAGCGTCCGCCCAGGGCGCGCGTGGCGTCGGCCGCCGCTTCCTGCACCAGCTTGGCCATTTTCTTGACGGCCGCGGGTGAATAACGTTCTTTAGGTCCAGACAAGGAAATCGCGCCGCAGATGTCGCCGTCGGGGCCGAATACCGGGCTGGCCACCGCCGCGCAGTTCGGGTCGCGTTCGCCCATGGACGTCAGCATCAGGCCGACTTCGGCGGGAGACTTGCCGTCGACCAGATAAGCGGTCAGCAGCCTGCCCGCCGCGCCCTTGTCCAGCGGCAGCAGGTCACCGACACGGATACGATCCAGCGTGGAATGGTGCGAGTCCACGCGTAGCACGCAGGCGCGTGAATTGGCGTCGTGGTAGACGTGGAACGACGCGCTTTCAGTGCCCTTATCGACCAGGGCTTGCAGTAGCGGCAGGATGGTTTCGGTCAGCCGGTAAGTGGCCTCGTACGCGCGCCCCAGATGGTGGGCATAGGGGCCCAGCGAATAGCGGCCGTCGGCGCGGCGCACCACCAGCGCCACTTTTTCAAGCGAGGCAATCAGCCGCAACAGGGTGCTTTTGTAGAACCCCGTGGCTCGGGAAAGGTCGGCAAGCGTGATGGGCTCGGTGCGTTGTGCAACGGCCCCGACGATGGTCAGGGCGCGTTCGACGGCGGCGACGCCGTCAGTGGAGTTGTCCTGAGTAGGGGTGCGACTCATTGGAATGGTAGGGATGATTAGGCATGGGTTCCCGACTCCGGATCGATCACCCGGCTGATGACCGGGAAATAGCGGTTGCCATGGCCCTGGGCCAACGCGGCGCTGAACCAGTGGTCAACGTTGCGGGCGCCCAGCGCTTGTACGCCGGTTTGTTCCGCCAACGCCAGCGCGTAGCGCAGGTCTTTGCGGGCATAGTCCACGGGGAAGGCTTTTTCGGGAAATTCACCGGGCAGAATAGCCTTTAAGCCGTGGTTGCGCAACGCGAAGCTATCCGCCGAACCGCGGGTGAAAGTCTCCAGCAATACCTGCGGGTCCACGCCGGAACGCCGTGCAATTGCGCGCGCTTCCGACAACGCCACCACGGTTTCGAACAACACCATATTGTTCAGGATCTTCACCACCTGGCCGCTGCCGACGGGGCCGCAATAGGTGATTTCGTTGGCGAAGGTGGACACCAGCGGCTTGACCCGCTCAAACGTCGATGTCTCGCCGCCGATCATCACGGACAGCGTGCCGGCCTCGGCGGCGGCGCGGGTGCGGGCAACGGGGGCGTCGATAAACGTCGCGCCCTTGGCGGAAAATTCACTGGCCAAGTCACGCGTCACATCAACGGGCGACGTGCTCAGGTCCACGATCAGCTGGCCGCTGCGCGTATTGGCCAGCAGGCCATCGGCCGCGCGCGCCAGCTGTGCCACGACTTCGCCGGACGGCAACGACAGGAACACGACGTCGCAGTCGCGCATGATCTGCTGGGCCGTCGCGCCCTGGACGCCATGCGGGGCCAGCCGCTGCAAGGGCGCGGCATCGGTGTCGCAGCCCAGCACGGGCACCCCGCCCTTGGTGGCCAGGTTGCGGCAGATGGGTTCGCCCATGACACCCAGGCCGATGAAGCCGGCTCGTTGAAATTCAGACATGTGGATGGTCTCCGAAGTAGGGGGCCGTCGTCGCGGCCCTGGAAAGAATGCGTACAGGCGCCTTCGGCTTACATGCCGAAGTAGATGCCCTTGGATTGTTGGTACAGACGCAGCCCGCTGACGCCTTTTTCGCGCCCGATGCCGCTTTGCTTGAAGCCGCCGAACGGCGTGGATATCGACAATTGCTTATACGTGTTGATCCACACGCTGCCGGCTTCCAGGCGCCTGGCCACGCGCCACGCGCGCCGGTAGTCCGCCGTCCATACGCCGGATGCCAGTCCGTAGACGCTGTCGTTGGCCTGATCGATCAAATCGTCTTCGTCCTCGAAGGTCAGCGCGCACAGGACCGGGCCGAAGATTTCTTCGCGCACCACGTGGGCATCGCGCGCCAGCCCGCCCAGGATGGTCGGTTGATAGAACGCGCCCGCTTGCAGCGCGTCGTTGTCCGGCCGCTGCGCGCCTAGCAGCACCTGCGCGCCGTCGCGCTTGGCGGATTCGACCATGCCTTCGATCTTGTCGCGATGGCCGAACGATGCAATCGGGCCCATCTGCGCGCCCGCCGCATCAGGCAGATCGACGTTAAGCCGCGCGGCGCGCGCCACCAGTTTTTCAATGAACGATTCCGCGATGCCGCGCTGCACGTACAGCCGCGAGCCCGCCACGCAAGACTGCCCGCTGCCTTCAAAAATGCCGCCGATCACGCCGTCTATCGCCGCGTCCTGGTCGGCATCGTCGAAGACGATGTGCGGCGACTTGCCGCCCAGTTCCAGCGCCACGGGCATCAGCTTTTCGGCGGCGGCATGGGCAATGGCCCGACCGCTGGCGGTGCCACCGGTGAACGACACCATGCGCACGCCCGGATGTTCCACCAGGCGACGGCCCACGGTGGCGCCCAAGCCGGTGACCACGTTCAGGATGCCGGGCGGCAAGCCGGCTTCCAGCGCGATGCGGCCCAGCGCCAGGGCAGGCGACGAGGTCACTTCGGAAGGCTTCAGGATCACCGCATTGCCGGCGGCCAGCGCGGGCGCAACCTTCTGCGCTTCCATCGTCAGCGGCGAATTCCACGGCGTGATCGCCACGACCACGCCATACGGCTCGTAATGCGTCATGGACAGGTAGTTGCCGCGCGCCGGCGTGACCTCCGCGCCCAGTGTTTCGCACACGCCCGCGTAGTAGCGGAAGGTGGCCGCCGCGCTGGCGACCTGCGTTTTGCATTCCGCCCAGACCTTGCCGTTTTCAATCATCTGCAAGCGCGCAAGCAGTTCCGAATGCTGTTCGATGCCATCGGCAATGCGGCGCAGGATCGCGGCGCGCTGGTGCGGCAGCATGTCGCGCCAGGCAGCCTGGCGCACTGCCTTCCAGGCGGTATCCACGGCCTGGTCCACCTGCGCGTCCGACGCGGCGCTGACCAAGTAGTTCTGCGCGCCCGTGGCCGGGTTGGTGGACGCGAATGCCGCGTCTTGCCGGGCGATCCATTCACCGCCGATCAGCATGGATTTAAGGGTTTCCGATGATTCGGACATGACGTGATGTTCCTCTCTTGATGGGATTTTCCGGCGCGTCCGATGGCGGCCGGTGTGCATTTATTCGTTGACAGTCGCTGGCCGAAAAAATATAAAATAGAATACGCGTTCTGTCTACAGGAACGGCAAGAATAAACAAACCGTCATTCAAAGACAAGAGGAGACAACTCGATGCACCGCAATGTCTTGTGCGCGCTGGCATGTGCCACGGCGCTGTTTGCGGGAACGGCGCACGCCGATTCCTATCCGTCAAAACCCGTGTCGATGATCGTGCCGTATCCGGCCGGCGGCGCCACCGATGTGGTGGCGCGCGCGGTTGCGGAAAAGCTGACGCAGTCGTGGGGCCAGTCCGTCATCGTTGAAAACCGCGCGGGCGCCGGCACCACCATCGGCGCCAGTTCAGTGGCGCGTGCGCCGGGCGATGGCTACACGCTGTTCATGACCACGTCCGCCCACACGATCAGCGGCCATCTGTACAGCAAGCTGAACTACGACCCGGTCAAGGACTTTGCCCCTATCACGCTGGTCACCAAGGTGCCCCTGGTGCTGGTGGTCAACCCCGCCGTCCCCGCCAAGACATTGCAGGAATTTTTGGCCTACCTGAAGCAGAACAGCGGGTCGGTCAACTTTGCGTCTCCCGGCAACGGCACCGCGCAACACCTTAGCGGTGAGCTCTTCAAGATCGCTACGCAGTCGGGCATCACGCACGTGCCTTACCGGGGTGACGCGCCGGCCTTCACGGACCTGGCGGGCGGCCAGGTGCAGATGATGCTGGCCACGATTACGTCGGCGCTGCCCTTGATCGAATCCGGCAAGCTGCGCGCACTGGCCGTGGCCAACGGCACGCGCGTGCAGGCGCTGCGCAATGTGCCGACCTTTGCCGAAGCGGGCATGCCCGGCTTCGAGGCCGCGACGTGGTTCGGGCTGCTGGCCCCGGCATCGTTGCCGCCGGCCCAGGCGCAACGCATCTATGAGGACGTGTCCAAGATCGTGGCAACGCCCGCGATGCAGGCGCGTATCGAAAGCCTGGGCGGCGAAGTCGTCAACAGCACCCCGCAGGCCTTCGCCGCCTTCATGTCCAGCGAGCAGGACAAGTGGGGCCGCGCCGTCAAGGCGTCCGGCGCCGTCGCCGCGCAGTAACCACAACGCCAGGCACGGAGCCTGGCCCAGCAACGCGTCCGTAGCCACGCGCCGATGCAGCGCAAGGCACGGATTCGGGCAATAACGGAGGAGACCCATCATGACCGTTTCAAAATGGCTGGCAGCAAGCGCGTTCGTGTTGTCCACGGCGGCGCCCCTTGCGGCAAGCGCCGCCGACTACCCCAATGCGCCGGTGAAGTTCGTGGTGGGCTTCAGCCCCGGCAGCACCATCGACACGGTGGCGCGCATCGTCGGCGAAGCCTTGTCCGCGCGAATGAAGCAGACGTTCGTCGTGGACAACAAGACGGGCGCCAACGGCATGATCGCGGCACGCGCCGTCGCGCAGGCCAAGCCGGACGGCTACACCATCCTGGTCAGCAATTCCAGCTCGATCACCGTCAATCCCTTGCTCTACAAGGATCTGCAATACGACCCCTTGAAGGACTTTGCCCCGGTCACCACGGTGATGTCGGTGCCCTTCATCCTGACCATCAACGCCGAGAACCCCCGCGTCGCGGGCGTGACCGACGTCAAATCGCTGGTGGCGCTGGCCAAGCGCAATCCCAATACGGTCAGCTATGGCTCGGCCGGCAACGGCAACCTGATGCATCTGGCGGGCGCGCAGCTTGCCGCCATGTCCAACGTGCAGATGCTGCACGTGCCGTATCGGGGCGCCGCGCCGATGGAAGCCGGCCTGCTGTCCAAAGAGGTCGACTTCGGCTTTGACACCCTGTCCGGCGTGCCGCTTATCAAGTCGGGCAAGTTGCGCGCGCTGGCGGTCTCGTCCGCCGACCGCTGGCACGACCTGCCGGACGTGCCCGCCGTGTCCGAGCTGGGCTATCCCGGTTTCGACATCTCGTTCTGGGTCGGCATCTTTGCGCCGGCGGGCACGCCGCAGACGGTGGTGGACCTGCTCAACCGGGAAATCGCAGCGGTAACCCAGGACCCCGAGGTGCGCGCACGGCTGGCGGCGCAGGGCAATCCGCTGACGCAATCGCCGCAGGCTTTCCGCCAGAAGATCGCCGAAGAACTCACGCAAAACGAAGCGCTGATCAAGCGCGCCAACATCAAGATCGATTGACCGGGCGGCAACCGCCGCATCGGCAACGGGCAGGGAGGAGCACACGTGTCCTGGGACAAAGAACTGCAAGAATTGGCGCTGCGCAAAGAACTGGCGCAACGCATGGGGGGCGAGGCCAAGGTGCGCCGGCATCAAGAAGGCGGCAAGCTGCCGGTGCGCGAACGCATTGCGCGCATGGTCGATGCCGAATCGTTTCGCGAGGTGGGCGCGCTGGCGGGCAGCGGGGAATACGACGCCGAAGGCCGCTTGATCGACCTGACGCCATCGAACCTGCTGATCGGCCGCGCCAAGGTCGAAGGCCGGCCGGTGGTGGTGGCGGCCGACGATTTCACGGTGCGCGGGGGCGCCAACGACGGCGCGGTGGGCGACAAGCTGGTCGAGGCCGAGCGCATGGCGCATGACCTGCGGCTGCCGCTATTGCGGCTGGTGGATGGCACGGGCGGCGGCGGGTCGGTGCGCAATATCGAGATCAAGGGCCACACCTTGCTGCCCAAGCTGCGCATGTGGCCGCTGATGGCGCAGAACCTGGCCACGGTGCCGGTGGTGTCGCTGGCCCTGGGGTCGGTGGCGGGCCTGGGCGCGGCGCGCGTGGCTGCCAGCCATTACGCCATCATGGTGCGCGAGACCTCGCAGCTGTTCATCGCCGGGCCGCCGGTGGTGGCGCGCATCGGCCAGACGCTGGACAAGAACGAACTGGGCGGCAGCGACATCCATACCCGCAACGGCGTGGTGGACGACGAAGCCGATTCGGAAGCCGACGCCTTCGCCATGGCCCGGCGCTTCCTGTCTTACCTGCCGCGTTCGGTGCATGAATTGCCGCCGCGCGCGACTGGCAGCGCTGTCGCGTCGGCCGGCCAGGACTGGCTGCGCCAGGCCATCCCCGCCGACCCGCGCGCCGTCTACAAGATGCGACCCATCGTGTCGGCCTTGATGGACGAGGGCTCGTTCATGGAGATCGGCAAGCGCTGGGGCAGGGCGGTCATCACGGGGCTGGCGCGCATCGACGGCTGGCCGGTGGCGGTGTTTGCCAGCGACCCCTATCACTACGGCGGCGGCTGGGACGGCCCGGCCGCCGAGAAGTTCACGCGCTTGCTCGACCTGGCCGAAACGTTTCACTTGCCGGTCGTGAACCTGGTGGATGTGCCCGGCTTTCAGATCGGCCTGAACGCCGAGAAGGCCGGCGCCATGCGCTACGGCGTGCGCGCGCTGACGGCGGTGGCGCAGTCCACCGTGCCCTGGTGCTCGATCATTGTGCGCAAGGCCTTTGGCGTAGCGGGCGGCGGCCACCAGAGCGCGGGCCGCTTCAATTTCCGCTATGCATGGCCGTCGGCCCAATGGGGATCGTTGCCGGTCGAAGGCGGCTTGGAAGTGGCCTACAAGGCCGAGATCGAAGCCGCCGCCGACCCCCAGGCCAAGATGCGCGAAATCGAAGCGCGCGTGCGCGGCCTGACCTCGCCGTTTCGCAGCGCCGAAGCTTTCGTCGTGGAAGACATCATCGATCCGGCCACCACGCGGCAGGTGCTGGAAGAGTTCATGGAAGTGGTCGCGCCCCTGCGCGAACCCGGCCCGCGCGCCTTTGGGTATCGGCCATGACGGCGGGCTTGGGGCGCAACATGAAAAGAGTCATCGTCGCCAATCGGGGCGCTGTCGCCCGGCGGGTCATCCGTGCGCTGCGCGCGCTTGGCCTGGAATCGGTTGCCGTGTATTCCGAGGCGGATCGCGATCTTCCTTATCTGCGTGAAGCAGACGTGGCCGTTCCCATCGGGCCGGCGCCGGCCGTGCAAAGCTATCTGAACCGCGACACGCTGCTGCGCGTGGCGCGCGAGACGGGCGCTGATGCACTGCATCCGGGTTATGGCTTCCTGTCCGAAAACGCGGACTTCGCCCAGGCCGTGGAATCGGCCGGCATGATCTTCGTGGGCCCGTCGCCACGCTGGATACGAATGCTGGGGCACAAGACGCGGGCGCGCGATGCGATGCGGGCGCTGGGCATGCCCATGGCCGCCAGCAGTGCCGTGTTGGGCGCCGACCCCGGCGCCGTGCGTCATGCGGCCCAGGACCTGGGCTACCCGGTGCTGATCAAGCCGGCCTCCGGTGGCGGCGGCATCGGCATGATTCCGCTGCACGGCCCGCAGGACGTGGAACCCGAATGGGCGCGGGCGCGGCAGATCGCCGAGCGCAGCTTTGGCGGATCGGACCTGTATCTGGAAAAACTGCTGGTCAACCCGCGCCATGTGGAATTCCAGTTTCTGGCGGACCGCCACGGGCAAGTTCGCTGCCTGTATGAACGCGACTGCTCTACGCAGCGGCGGCACCAGAAGGTATTGGAAGAAGCGCCCGCGCCGGGGCTGGACCGAGACTTGGTGGCCGACATGGCCGCAAAGCTGGAGGGCATGTTGTCGACGTTGGGATACGACGTGATCGGCACCGTCGAGATGCTGTACACGCCCGAGTCCGGCTTTTCGTTCCTGGAAATCAACACCCGCCTGCAAGTCGAACACGCTGTGACGGAAGCGGTTACGGGCATCGACATCGTGGCCGCGCAACTGAGGCTGGCGGCGGGCGAACGCATGGGCAGCGTATTGGCGCGGGTGCCGCCCTTGCAAGGGCATGCGCTGGAGGCGCGCGTCTACGCGGAAGACCCCGTGCGCTTCCTGCCGTCGCCGGGCGTGCTGCGCGCGTTTGCGCCGCCCGCGCTGCCCGGCGTGCGAGTCGAGACGGGCTACGCAGAGGGTTGCCGCGTGTCCAGCCACTACGACCCGATGCTGGCCAAGGTGATCGCGCATGCCGCCACGCGCGACCAGGCGCTGCTGTTGTTAAAGCAGGCGCTGACGCAGTTTCAGGTGGACGGCGTCAAGACCAACATTCCCTTCATCTTGCGCGTGCTGGACGACCCGGGCTTTGGCGCGGGCCAGGTGTCCACCGGCATGGGGGCCCGCATTCTGGACGCGACGCGCGCGGCGCAGGCGGCGTGAACCCCAAGCAGCAGCCAGGGCATTGACCGCTTTGGCAACGTGGACCGAACTGAAGTATTCAAGGAGACAACAATGTTCAAAGTAGAAACCCCCGTGGTGGGCCGAGTGGTTGCCGTCAGCGTGCGTCCCGGGCAGCGCGTGGACGCCGGCGATAGCGTCATCAAGGTGGAGTCGATGAAGATGGAAATTCCCGTCGAGTCCGAACGCGCGGGCATCGTCGCGCGCGTGCTGGTGGGCGAGGGCGACGAGGTCGGCGAAGGCCAGGTTGTGGTCGAGCTGGAGTAACGCCGCCATGCTGATCCATACGGAACGAACCGAGGCGGGCCGGGTCGCGATGCTGCGCTTGTGCAACCCGCCGGTCAACAGCCTGAGCGCGGCCTTGCGCAGCGAATTGCAGGTCGGCATCAACGACGCGCTTCAGGACCCGGAAGTTCGCGCGCTGGTCTTGATCGGGGACGGCGGCTTCTTTTGTTGCGGGGCCGAGATCCGCGAATTCAATACCCCCATGTCGACGCGCGAACCGACACTGCGGTCCCTGATCGCGTTGATCGAAGGGGCATCCAAACCCGTGGTTGCGGCAATACATGGCGCCGCCTTGGGAGGTGGGCTGGAGTTGGCGTTGGGTTGCCATTACCGGATCGCGCTGGAAGGCGCGTCGCTAGGCCTGCCCGAGGTGAAGCTGGGCGTGTTGCCCGGCGCCGGCGGCACGCAGCGGCTGCCCCGTATCGTCGGCGTCGAGCGCGCACTGACGATGATTGCGCAGGGTGACCCTGTCGACACCCGAACCGCCCTGGACTGGGGCCTGCTTGATGCGGTCCTGGCCGACAATCTACCGGAACGCGCCGCTGCCTATGCGCGGACGGCGGCCGACGCGCCACTGGCGGGGCGCAACGTGGGCGCGCGGCAGGTGCCTGCGCCGCAAGATCCGGGCGTGTACGAGCATGCCCGCGAACAGGCCGCCCGCCGCTATCGTGGCTGCGTGGCGCCGCTGGCGTGCATCGACTGCGTGAAAGCCGCCACCCACAGCACGCTGGAAGACGGCCTGGCGCTTGAACGCGAGCACTTCCTGACATTGGTCAACGGCAGCCAGTCCCAGGCGCAGCGTCACCTGTTCTTTGCCGAGCGCGCCGCCGTCAAATTGCCGAAGGAGTGGACGGCCACAGCGGGCATCGCCACCGTGGGCGTGGTCGGCGCGGGCACGATGGGCGGCGGCATCGCGATGAGCCTGGCCAACGCCGGGCTGGAGGTCGTGCTGGTCGAACGCGATGCGCAGGCGCTGGAGCGCGGCTGGTCGGCGATCCGCAAGAACTACGCCGCGACGGCCGCCAAGGGCAAGCTGACGGCGGCGCAGGTGGACGAACGGCAGGCGCGCATCCACCCGTCGCTGGATATGGACGACCTGCGCGATGTCGATCTGGTGATCGAAGCCGCGTTCGAGGACATGGACGTCAAGCGCCAGATCTTTACCGCGCTGGACGCAGTGTGCCAGCCGCGGGCGATTCTGGCGTCGAACACGTCGCGCCTGGATATCGACGAGATTGCCGGCTTTACGCGTCGGCCCGCGCAGGTGCTGGGCATGCACTTTTTCAGCCCGGCCAACGTCATGCGCTTGCTGGAGGTGGTCAACGGCCGCCAGACGGACGGCAACGTCATCGCCACGGTGTTCCGGCTGGCGCGCCGGATGGACAAGCTGCCGGTGCTGGTGGGCGTATGCGACGGCTTCGTCGGCAACCGCATGGTCAGTCCGTACACGCGCGAGGCGCATTTTCTGCTGGAAGAAGGCGCGTCGCCATCGCAGGTTGACGGCGCCTTGCAGCGTTTTGGGTTGGCCATGGGGCCGCTGCGCATGGCGGACATGGCGGGTCTGGACATCAGCTGGGCGTTTCGCAAGCGCACCGCATCGACCCGGCCGGCGCACCTGCGCTATTCGCGCGTGGCCGACAGCCTGTGCGAACAAGGGCGCTTTGGGCAGAAGACGGGCGCCGGCTTTTATCGCTACGCAGCGGGCAGCCGTGAACCTTTGGATGACCCGCGGGTGCTGGCGTTGATCGAGGCATGCGCCCGGCAAGACGGCATCGTGCAACGCGACATTACGGACGAAGAAATCGTGCAACGCACGATGTACGCGCTGGTCAACGAAGGCGCCCGCATCCTGGAAGAGGGCATCGTCCGCCGCGCTTCCGATATCGACGTTATCTACGTCAACGGCTACGGCTTTCCGGCGCATCGGGGCGGCCCGCTGTTTTATGCCGACCAGCAAGGCTTGCCAAATGTGCTGGCCACCATCCGGCGCTTTCACGATCAACACGGCGAACTTTGGCAGCCCGCCCCGTTATTGGAACGCCTGGTGGCGCAGGGCAAGCGCTTTGCGGGCTTGTAAATCGTTGGCCCGCCGCATCGTGATATCGCGCGCGGCGACACAGAACAAATAGAAGGAGACAGCAATGGATACGGAACAAGCCGAAGCCCCGTCGCGGGGGCCGCAGGAACAGTACTTTGCCGCGTTGGCCCAGGGCCGCTTTCAAATTCAGCGCTGCGCGGCATGCAAGCGGCATCAGTTCTTTCCCCGCACCCTATGCGTGCACTGCGGCGCGACCGACCTGGCGTGGACGGACCCCGCCGGCACCGGCACGGTCTATTCGTTCAGCATCGTGCGGCGCAAGCCGGAAGCGGGCGGCGACTACAACGTGGCGCTGATCGATCTGGACGAGGGCGCGCGCATGATGAGCCGGGTGGACGGCGTGCCGTTGGAACGGCTGCGGATCGGCATGCCGGTCAAGGCGCGGGTGTTGCTGGAAGCGGCCCAGCCGCGGGTGGTGTTCGAGCCCGTGGAGGCCGCATGATGACGCTGGAATCACTGCGGGGCCGCGTCGCCATTGCCGGGGTCGGGCACGCGGGCCTGGGCGAAGCACACGGCTACACCGAAATGGAAGTGCTGGCCCAAGCCGCGTCGCGCGCCGTGGCCGATGCGGGCCTGACGATGCAAGACATCGACGGGCTGGCCACATGCAGTTCGTCGGCCACGATGTGGAGCATGCCCGTTGCCGAATACCTGGGCCTGCGTCCGCGCTATATCGAAGCCACGATGCTGGGCGGCTCCAGTTTCGTCTCGCACCTGCTGCCCTCGGTGATGGCATTGGCGTCGGGGCAGTGCAATGCGGTGCTGGTCTGCTATGGCAGCACGCAAAAGACCGCCACGTTCGGCCGCAAGGAAGGCGTCAAGGCGCGCACGTTGCTGGACCCCCAACCCTTCGAACATCCGTATTCGCCGCTACAGCCCGTGACGTCCTACGCATTGGCCGCCGCCCGCCACATGCATCAATACGGCACAACCCGCGAACAGCTGGCCGAAGTGGCCGTCGCGGCGCGCGCTTGGGCGGCGCTGAACCCCGAGGCCGCGATGCGCGACCCCTTATCGATCGACGACGTGCTGCGTTCGCGCCCCGTCTCGGATCCATTGACGGTGCGCGACTGCTGCCTGGTCAGCGATGGCGGCGGCGCCTACGTGATGGTGCGCGCCGACCGCGCCCGCCAGCTGCGGCAGCCGCCCGTGTACGTGTTGGGCAGCGCCACGGCGGTGTGGAACCGGCAGATTTCCTCCATGGAAGACCTGACCGTGACGGCAGCGGCGGAATCCGGCAAGCGCGCGCTGGCCATGGCCGGCTTGAACGTAGCCGACGTGGACGTGGCCGAGCTTTATGACGCCTTCACGATCAACACGCTGCTGTTCCTGGAAGACCTGGGCTTTTGCAACAAGGGCGAAGGCGGCGCCTTTGTTCAGGGCGGCGGCATTGCGCCCGGTGGGCGTCTGCCGGTGAACACGAACGGCGGCGGCTTGTCGTGCGTGCATCCCGGCATGTACGGCATTTTCCTGGTGATAGAAGCCGTGCGTCAGCTGCGGGCGCAGGCGGGCGAACGACAGGTGGCGGGCGCGGATATCGCGCTGGTGCACGGTAACGGCGGCACCTTGTCCAGCCAGTCCACCGCCATCCTGGGCGGTCCGTCCACGCGCTGACGCCGGCCTTGCGCCATCCTTAGAAAAGGGATTTTCATGCTGGACAAAACAGTGGATACGCTGGCCGCCGCGGTGGCCGGCGTACAAGACGGCGCGGTGATTCTCATCGGCGGCTTTGGCGCCTCGGGCGTGCCGACCGAACTGGTCTGCGCGTTGCTTGGGCAAGGCGCGCGCGATCTGACCATCGTCAATAACAACGCCGGCAATGGTGAGCGTGGCCTTAGCCAATTGGTGCGAGCCGGGCGCGTGCGCAAGATGATCTGCTCTTTCGCGCGTTCGTCGGATCGCAAGAAGCCGAACGCCGCCGCCTTCGCCGAGGCCTACCACGCAGGCAAAATCGAGCTTGAATGCGTGCCACAGGGCACGATGGCCGAACGCATGCGCGCGGCGGGCGCGGGGCTGGGGCCGTTTTTCACGCCGACCGCATTTGGCACGCCCTTGGCGAAAGGCAAGGAAACGCGCGTGATAGACGGCGTTGGGTACGTGCTGGAAGCCCCGCTGAAGGGGGACTTTGCTTTCGTCAAGGCGCGCACGGCGGACCGCTGGGGCAATCTGGTGTACCGCTATGCCGGGCGCAACTTCGCGCCGGTGATGTGCATGGCGGCCACCACCACGGTGGCGCAGGTGGACAGCATCGTGGACCTGGGCGCCATCCCGCCCGAACACGTCATGACGCCGGGAATTTTCGTTAAACGAGTGGTGCAGGTGGAGCGCGATCATGGAATATGAAAAGCTGAATCGACGCCAGATTGCGCGCCTGGTGGCGCAGGACATTCCGGATGGCGCCTATGTGAACCTGGGCATCGGCATTCCGACGCTGGTGTCGGCCTTTTTGCCGGCCGACCGCGACGTGATCCTGCACACCGAAAACGGCATCGTCGGCATGGGGCCCGGCGACCCCGACGCGCCGCTGGACCTGGACCTGATCAACGCCAGCAAAGAAGCGGTGACCTTATTGCCGGGTGCATCCATCACCGACCACGTGGTGTCGTTCGCCATGATGCGCGGCGGCCATCTGGACCTGACGGTGCTGGGCGCATTCCAGGTGTCCGCGCGCGGCGACCTGGCCAATTGGGACACCGGTGCGCCGGGCACGATTCCGGCCGTGGGCGGCGCGATGGACCTGGTGGCCGGCGCGCGCCAGGTCTACATCACGATGGACCACGTTACCAAGGACGGCCAGCCCAAGATCGTGCGCGAATGCAGCTATCCGCTGACTGGCGCGGGCGTGGTCGACCGCATCTATACCGACCTGGCCATCATCGATGTGCTGCCGGATGGCATGCGAGTGAACGCGATGGTGGCCGGGCTGCGCTTTGACGCCTTGCAGGAGCTGACGGATTGTCCGCTGACGCTGGCGGACGATTGGCGGGTGCTGTCGCCTGAATAACCTTCGGCTCGTACTTCCCCGTGTTGACACGGGAAGTTTTCGATACTTAGAATGTTCTTATAGAAAGAATATACGTTCTGTACATAAGAACGACCTGAGCGGGAAGAGACAATGGAAAACCACGCCTTGCCAGCGCAACACGCGTCGGACGCGCAGCTTGCGCATCGATTCCGTAGCCGCGCGTTGGCGTTTTCACGGCCGCGCCAGGTCGATATGGACCTGCTGCTGCGTGTGGGCGATGCGCCGCTGCTTGTTCGGATCCGCGACGGCCGGGTTACCAGCGCCGACGCGCCCACCGCGCCGCTGCCTTCCTGCGACGTATCGCTGCGCGCCTCTGCCGCCGTCTGGTCGCGCTTCTGGCAAGCCGTGCCGGATGCGGGCTGGCATGACATCTTTGCGTTGAGCAAACGCGGCGAGCTGTCTATCGAAGGCAAGCTGCAACCCTTGATGGCGCACTTGCAGTTCGTCAAGGATCTGCTGGCAACGGGCCGCGAGGCGCACGGATGAACGCCGCCCTGGAACCCATCGTTGGCCGTTATGTGCACATCGACATCGCCGGCAAGCCTTGCCGTGTTTACTTCGAAGAAGCGGGCGAGGGCATCCCGCTGGTCTGCCTGCACACCGCCGGCGCCGACAGCCGCCAGTACCGCCACATGCTGTGCGATGCGGACATCACGTCGCGTTATCGCGTCATTGCGTTCGACATGCCATGGCATGGCAAGTCGTACCCGCCGGCCGGCTGGCAGGACGAGGAATATCGCTTGTCCACCGAGCGTTACGTGGAAACGGTCATGGCGTTCTGCCAGGCGCTGGCGCTGGATCGCCCGGCGCTGATCGGCTGCTCGATCGGCGGGCGCATTGTGTTGCAGCTGGCGCATCAGCACGCCGAACGTTTTCGCGCGTTGATCGGCGTCGAAGCGGCTGATTTCCAGCAGCCCTGGTACGACACGTCTTGGCTGCATCGCGGCGACGTCCATGGCGGCGAGGTTTGCGCGGCCTTGGTATCGGGCTTGGTGGCGCCGCAGTCACCGGCCGTCTATCGCCACGAAACCTTGTGGCAATACATGCAGGGCGGCCCCGGCGTGTTTCGCGGCGACCTGTATTTCTATCGCGTCGACGGCGATTTGCGGGGTCGCCTGGATGGCATCCGTACCGATCATTGCCCGCTGTATTTGCTGACGGGGGAATACGACTTTTCGTGCACGCCCGAAGACACCTTGCGCACTGCCGCCGGCATTCCGGGCGCGCAGATCACCATCATGCGCGAATTGGGGCATTTCCCCATGAGCGAAAACCCACAGCAGTTTCGCGGCTACATCCTGCCGGTGCTGGACGCCATCGCCCACCTATAGCCCGGCATCAACGACGGGCAGGCACTGCCCGCGACTCACAGGAGGCATCATGCGTTATCCGATCATTCTGGCCGGCATCTTTGCGCTGGCCGCGGTTCCCGCCGTCAAGGCGCAAGAGGCACAGGGCACGCTGAAGCTAGGCGCCTTGGTCACGCTGTCCGGCGCCGGCGCTGCCTGGGGGCAGGGCATGAAGAACGCCGCCGAGATCGGGGCGGACCAGGTGAACGAGGCGGGCGGACTGGACGTGGGCGGCAAGAAGTATCGCGTGCAGGTGGTGGCCTATGACGACAAGTACCAGGCCAACGAAGCCGTTACCGTAGCCAACCGCCTGGTGTTCGAGGACAAGGTGCGCTATGTGATCGGCCCGGTGGGATCGGCGCCCGTGCTGGCGATCCAGCCCATGACGGAAAAGAACAAGGTAATCGTGATGACCCTGGGCTTTACCGCGAAGGCGCTGGCCGCCGACAAACCCTTTACCTTTCGCCCCAACGTGACGACCGCCGAGGTGTCGCAGCCGCAGATCGACTGGCTGGTCAAGTCGCAAGGTTTGCGCAAGGTGGGTGCGCTGTTCCCCAACGACGAAACCGGGCAGCAGATTGCGCTGGACCTGGAAGCTGCCTACAAAAAGGCTGGGGCGGCCTTGTCCGTCAAGGAGTTCTTCGAACGCGACCGCGTCGATTTCGTGCCCGTGCTGACGCGCATGATGGCGCGCGGCATCGACGCCATCGAACTGGATGGCAATTCACCCACCACGGCCGGCTTGATCGTGAAGCAGGCGCGCGAACTGGGCTTTGAAGGACGCATCGTGCGTACTGGCGGCCCGGCCACGCAGGAAATCGTCAACGTGGCCGGCAAGGCGGCTACCGAGGGCATGTTCGTCCATACGCCCATCGATCCCGAGCTGCCCGCTACCAAGGCCTACGCCCAGCGGTATGCCGCCAAGTACAAGCACGCGATGAACGGCTTCAGCCCCGCGTTTTATGACGGCACCAACATGCTGTTCGAAGCCATGCGCCGCGCCGGCACCGTGGAAGATACCGACCGCGTTCGCGTTGAACTGGAAAAGTTGGAAGGTTTTGAGGGATCCCTGGGCAAGCTCAGCTGGACGGGCAAGGCCATGTACGGCATCAACCATCAGTTGAACGCGCCGTTCTACGTGGCCGAGGTCAAGGATGGCCGCGAGGTCATCCGCGCGCGCTGCACCGTCGAGGGATGCCGCTAGCGCGGCGGGGGATGCCACGTGGATTGGAGCATTTTGCTGACGCAGGCCACGATCAACGGTTTGATCGTGGGGTTGCTGTATCTGTTGATGGCGGTGGGCTTCACGCTGGTGTTCGGCGTGATGCGGATGGTGAACTTCGCCCATGGCGAGTTCTACATGCTGGGCGCCTTCGGCGCCTATTACCTGACGACACAGGCGGGTTTCTCGTTCCTGCCCGCCGTGGCGCTGACCTTCGCGTTGGCGGTGGCCGGCGGCGCGGTGCTGGAATGGGGTGTGCTCAAGCCGTTTCGCCGGGATGAGCTGAACGGCATGATCGCCACCATCGGCCTGGCGATGATCCTGCAAAACCTGGCCTTGATGTTCTTCGGCCCCGACCCTTTGTCCATGCCCGCCGTCGCCCAGGGCACGGCCCGCATGGGCAAGCTGGTCGTGCCCTTGTCGCGCGTGTACGTGGTGGTGTTCGCCTTGCTGGCGCTGGCCTTGCTGTATGGCTTTCTGCGTCACTCGCGGCCGGGCCGCGCGCTGCGCGCCGTGGTCGAGGACTTTGAAATAGCCGGCATCCAAGGTATCCGCTCGCGCATCTATTACCCGCTGGGTTTTGGCCTGGGGGTAGGGCTGGCAGCGGTGGCCGGCGCGCTGATGGCGCCGCTGTTCTCGGTGTCGCCATTCGTGGGCGCCACGCCGCTGCTCAAGGCGTTCATCGTGGTGATCCTGGGTGGGCTGGGCAGCATCCCCGGCGCGGCTTTCGCGGGCCTGGCGCTGGGCCTGGCGGAAAGCTATGGCAGCCTGCTGTTCGACAGCAGCACGGCGGACATGCTGATTTTCGCCGTCGTGATCGTGATGTTGGTCGTGCGGCCCAAGGGCTTGCTGGGCCGGGGGGAGGCATAAACCATGACGGACCTTTCACTTGATGCAGCCGTGGCGCGGCCCGCGCCATTACGCTGGCTGTTGTGGGCCGCGTTGGCCGTGGCGGCGTGCACGCCGTGGTTTGCCGGGCCGTTCGCCCAGCATCTGGCGGTGCTGACCTGCCTGAATGTACTGATCGTCAACGGCTTGGCGCTAATTGCACGCTGCGGGCAGTTGTCCTTGGGGCACGCGGCCTTCGTGGCGGTGGGCGCGTACGGTTCGGTGCTGGCCGCGCGCCACCTGGGGTGGAGCTTTCTGCCGTCCACCTTGGTGGGCGTGGCGTTGACGGCGGGCGTGGCGCTGATATTGGGCGCGATCATCCTGCGCTTGAAGGGCGTTTATTTTGTACTGGTGACATTTGCGTTCGGGGAGCTGGTGCGGCTGATCTTGCTGGACGGCTCGTCCTGGTCGGGTGGCGCGAACGGTGTCGCCAGCATCCCGCCGGCCGCGCTGGCCGGTATCGTGTTCGATACGCGGGCCAGCTTTTACGGCCTGGCGCTGTGCGTGGCCCTGGGCTCCGTCGCGCTGTTGAGCGCGGTGGCAAGGCAGCCGTTCGGCCACGCCATCGACGCCGTGGCCGAGAACCCGGCCCTGGCCGAATCCACCGGCCTTAGCGTGCACCGGATTCAGCTGTGCGCATTTGTGGCCGGTTGCGCGCTGGCGGCGGTGGGCGGCGCCTTGCAGGCGCGTTACGTGGGCTACGTGTCGCCCGAGTCATTCAACGCCAGCATATCCATCGGCTTCATCATCATGCTGGTCATCGGCGGCCGCCGCTCAGTATGGGGCGGGCTGATCGGCGCCATGGTGCTGACGCCGCTGCCCGAGCTGTTTCGCGGGGCGGTGCAAACGCAGCACATTTTTTACGGCGCGGCGCTGATCCTGATCCTGCGTTTTCTGCCGGCGGGCCTGGCCGGCTTGCCGGGGCCGTGGCAATCGCGTCGGCACAAGGAGTTTCCATGAACCCACCTTTATTGCAGGTGCAGGGCCTGTCGCGCAGCTTTGGCGGCTTGGCGGCCTTGCGCAACGTCAGCTTCGCCATCGCCCCGGGCGAAATCGTGGGCTTGATCGGCCCCAACGGCGCGGGCAAGACAACGGCCTTCAACGTCATCAGCGGCACGATGCCACCGTCATCGGGCTCGGTGCATTTTGACGGCCGTGACATTTCGGGCGGCCCGCCCAGCCGCGTGGTGGTGAGGGGGCTGGCCCGCACGTTTCAATCCACCTCGACCTATCCCGAGGCCACCGTGGCCGATAACATCCGGCGCGGCATGCTGTCGCGCATTCAACATTCCTGGCTGCGTCGCCTGGCCGGGCGTAACCAGGACTTGTTGCCCGCGTCGGAGGTGGCGCGGGAAGTGGACCGGCTTCTGGTCCTGCTTGAGCTGCAAGAGTGGCGCGACGCGGCGGCCGGATCGCTCGCCTACGGCTTGCAGAAAAAACTGGGCATCGCCGTTGCGCTGGCCTGCCGGCCGCGCATGTTGTTGTTGGACGAGCCGGCGGCGGGGCTGAACCATGAAGAATGCAACGAGCTGGGGCGGTTGCTGCGCCGCCTGCAATCCGAGGAAGGGTTGACGATGCTGCTGGTGGAACATCACATGGCGCTGGTCATGGAACTTTGCCATCGCATCGTGGTGCTGGTGCAGGGAGAAAAAATCGCCGAAGGCACGCCTCAAGCCATCCGCGACAACCCCGCCGTGATCGAGGCCTATCTGGGAGCCCCCGACTATGCCCATGCTTGACGTCCAGGAACTGAAGGTGCGCTACGGGCCGCTGGAGGCGGTGCGCGGCATCAGCTTCACGGTTGAACCCGGCCAGATCGTTGCGTTGGTCGGCTCGAACGGCGCGGGCAAAAGCTCTACCTTGAAGGCACTGATCGGCTTGGCGCCTGCCTCGGGCGGGCGCATTGTGTTTGACGGGAAAGACATCGCGCGGCAGGGTTCGGCGGCGCGGGTATCGGCCGGCTTGTCCTTGTCGCCGGAGGGGCGGCGCTTGTTCGGCCGCATGACCGTGCTGGATAACCTGATGGCCGGCGCGCATGGGGTCAGGTCGCGCAGCCGCGTCCGCGCGCGGCTGGAAGAGATCTACGCGCTGTTCCCGCGTGTGCAGGAACGGCGTGCACAGTTGGCGGGATCGTTGTCGGGTGGCGAGCAGCAGATGGTGGCCATTGGCCGCGCGCTGATGGCGCAACCCCGCTTGTTGATGCTGGACGAACCATCGTTGGGCATCGCGCCCAAGGTTGTGGCCGAAATCGCGGACGCCATTCAGCGCATCAACCGCGACAGCGGCATCGCCATCGTCCTGGTCGAGCAAAACGCGCGGCTGGCGCTGCGCCTGGCGCATCATGCCTATGCGTTCGAACATGGCGAGGTGGTGCGCAGCGGCAAGGGCGCCGAACTGCTGGCCGACCCCTTTGTGCAGAAAGCCTATCTGGGCATATGAAGAGAGCCTTGGCGATGCAGAACGTTCTTCCTGAATACGAAATCCACGCCATCCGCTACGCCCGGATGCCGCGCCAGAGGCGCGACAACTTCCTGGGTGGCGATCCGCACGACGGCGACATGCCCATGGACTTCTACGTGTGGCTGATACGCGGCGCGGGCCGGGTTGTGCTGGTAGACACGGGGTTCAATGCCGACATGGCGCGCCTGCGCCGGCGCGAATTGATCCAATGCCCCATCGCGGCCCTGGCGCCGCTGGGCGTGCAGCCCGAAGACGTGCAGCACGTGGTGCTGACCCACCTGCATTACGACCACGCGGGCAATCTGGATCTGCTGCCGCGGGCGCGCTTTCATGTGCAGGACGACGAGCTTGACTATGCCACCGGCCGCTGCATGTGCTTTGAACCGCTGCGGCATGCCTACGCGGTGGAAGACGTGGTCGCGCTGGTGCGGCGGGTGTATGACGGCCGGGTGCAGTTTCATGACGGCGACAGTACGTTGTTGCCGGGGATTGAACTGCTGCATATCGGCGGCCACACGAAGGGCCTGCAAGCGGTGCGCGTGCATACGGCACGCGGCTGGGTGGTGCTGGCGTCCGACGCCAGCCATTACTACGAAAACATGGGGCAGGGCAGGCCGTTTCCCATCGTCTACAACACGGCCCAGATGCTGTCGGGATACGGCAAGCTGTTTGGCGCGGCGCAATCCGAGCAGCATGTGGTGCCCGGGCATGACCCGTTGGTGCTGGATCGGTATCCGAAGTGGCAGGGGTCGGCGCACGTGGTGATGCTGCATTGCCAAGCTCTGCCTGGGGTAGCGCAGCAGCCGTAACAACGTTCGACGCCACGGCCCCAACCGTTCAAGCCATCCCTTGCGCGCAGCCCGGTTCCTAGCATCGCCTCGTCGAAGCAGGCTGCGTTATCGTTTCCACTAATTATCGTAATCCCTAGCTTTTTATGGGCGAACACCCCGTCCATAATTTGCGGAAACGTTTCCACAAAAAGGGACTTCCATGAGTACCGAGTTGCAGGCTGCACGCGTCAAGACCGTCGTTGACCACATGGCGCTGGAATGCGTTCAAGAATGGGACAAGGTCATCGACACCTTCGAACACCCCCGATACGAGATGCACTCCAGCGGTGCGGTCTTTGACGGCCACAGCGAGGTCATGGGGTATTTCAAGTCGTCGCGCGCCTCGTTTCCCGACTTGAAGAACGAGATCATCGCGGTGGCCGCCGCCGACGGCACGGACATTGTCCTGGTGGAATTCTGGCTTTCCGGCACGCATGCCGGGCCGTTCACCGTTGACGGCAAGACGTACGAGCCGACGGGACGCCAGTTTCGCGTTCGCATGGCGGCCACCTTCGAATTCGCGCCTGATTCGGCCAAGGTGATCTGCGAGCGTCCGTACACCTGTCAGAACGCCAAGCTGCGTTCCCTTGGGTTGCTGTAGCGGTTGCTGTAGCGGTAGCAGTAGCGGTTGCGCCGTTCAGGAGGCGGGCAACCTGGTAAGGCCAATGCGTTCTACAGAAAAAACCGGGCAGGCCGGTCAGGCGCTGCACCCGGGGATAAATCCGAGGAGACAACAATGAAGAAGCTGTCCGTTGCAGCCGCGCTGCTGACCGTGCTGGGCATGGGCGCCGCCCATGCCGACGACTACCCCAATCGCCCGATCCGCATGCTGTTGCCGTTTTCGGCCGGCGGCGGCGGCGACACCTTGGGCCGGATCCTGGCAGAGCGGTTTTCAGCAGAACTGAAGCAGCCCGTCATCGTCGAGAACAAGCCCGGGGCCGGCGGCACGATAGGCATCGCCGCCGTGGCCCGCTCGGCTTCGGACGGCTACACGATCACCATTGGGGGGATGACGACGCACATCCTGTCTCCGTCGGTCTACAAGGACCTGCCGTACGACCCGATCAAGAGCTTTACGTCGCTGGGCGCCATCGGCAATTCGGCCATCATGGTGGTCGCGAACAACAACTTTCCGGCCAACGATATTGACGGGCTGAAGAAACTGGCGGAATCCCGCAAGGATTCCATCCAATACGCAAGCTGGGGCATCGGCTCAACGGGTCACTTCTGTGGCGAGGTCATGGTGCAGAAGGGCAACCTGAAGATGCAGCACGTGCCCTACAAGGGCACCACGCAGATCATGACGGACATCATGGGCGGGCATATCGACCTGGGTTTCGTCGATATGGCCACCGCCACGCCGATGGTCACGCAGCACAAGGTCAAGGGGCTGGCCGTCTGTACCAAACGTTCGCCCAGCGTGCCCGAAGTCCGCAGCTACAAGGAACAGGGAATCGACTTTGATCGCGATTTGAATTGGGCGATGTACGTGCCCGCCGGCACGCCCCAGCCCATCGTCGACCGACTGTCCGGGACCTTGGAAAAGGTGCTGAAAGAACAGGAAGTGATCGACAAACTGCTGGGGCTTGGCATTTCGGCCCAGTACGTTGCCGGACCCGCCCACCAGAAGGCAAACATGGCCGACATCGAAGCCTGGCGCGTGGTGGCGAAAGAAGCCGGCATTACGCCGCAATAGACGGTTCCTTGGCTGTGGCAACGAGCCATCGCGTTGCCCCCTTAACTGCACGAGACATTCATGAAACTGCTTCAAGACCGCGTGGCCGTCATCTCGGGGGCCGCGCACCCCAAAGGCATCGGTAAAGCCACCGCAAAGCTCTTTCTTGAACATGGCGCACGCGTGGCAATCCTGGACGTTGACGAGGCACGCATACAGGAAAGCGCGGCGGACCTGGGCGGCCCGGCGGCTAAGTTGCTTGCGCTGGCTTGCGACGTGGGTAGCGACGAGCAATGTCGCGCCGCCATCGACAAGGTGGCCGCCTGGTCCGGCGGGGTGATCGACGTGCTGGTGAACAACGCGGCAATCACGCAGAAAGCCACGTTCCGCGACATCACCCCCACCGACTTCGAACGCATCCTGCGGGTCAACCTGACGGGCGTGTTCAACCTGAGCCAAGCGGTCATCCCCTTCATGGTTCAGCGCGCCGGGGGAAGCATCATTTCCATTTCGTCGCTGTCGGCACAGAACGGCGGCGGCATCTTCGGTGGTGCCCATTACTGCGCCGCCAAGGCGGGGGTGCAGGGCATTACCCGCGCCATGGCCAAGGAATTCGGCGAACACAAGATCCGCGCCAACGCGATTGCGCCGGGCCTGATCACAACGGACTTTTCGCGCACCGGACGCTCGGATGAAAGCAAGGACGACGCCGCGCAAGTCTGGCCGCTGCGTCGCGCCGGACGCCCACACGAAATCGCGGGCGGCTGCCTGTTCCTGGCCAGCGAGCTTTCCAGCTACATCACCGGCACGACGTTGGATATCAACGGCGGCGCCCACATGAATTAAGGAACATCAATGAGCAAGCTTTTTGGCGGCGTCCGGCAAGTGGGCTATGTGGTCCGCGACATTGAAAAGGCCATGCGCCACTGGTCCGAGGTGCTGGGCGTCGGGCCCTGGTTCTACAAGGAAGAGGTCGGGACTACTGAATTCCGATATCGCGGCCAGGTCTCGCAACCACCGCGCCTGTCGATTGCATTGGCCAATTCCGGCGACCTGCAAATCGAGCTGATCCAGCAACGAGACGAGGCGCCATCGCTTTATCTGGATTCCCTGCGTGCAAACGGGGAATGCGCGCAGCACGTGGCGTTCTGGACGCTGGACAACTTCGACGAGTTTTGCGACCGGCTGCGTGGCGGTGGCTACGAAGAAGGGCACGGCGGAAGGATGGGCCTGCGCGGCCGCTTCGCGTACTTCGTGCATCCTGATTTGCCCAGCGGCATGATCGAAGTGTCTGAAATGAAAGGCGGCAAGGGCGAATATTTCGACGAGATCAGAAGGGCGGGAGAAACCTGGGATGGGTCCGCGCCGATACGCCCGCGCACCTAGCCGGCCCAGCGCCGAAGACGGTGTATGTTAGCCACTTCCGGCACAGACAAAACCAACATCATGAAAGACCGAAGCACCCGAATCACCATACGCGACGTCGCCAAGAAAGCGGGGGTATCCCTGGGCACGGCATCGCGCGCGCTGAACCGCACAGGCCGTGTCAGCGAAGCCGCCATCGTGGCGGTCGAGCAGGCGGTACGCAGCCTGGACTATCGCCCGGACGCCGTGGCCAGAAGCCTGCGCACGAAGTCCTCGGGCGTGATCGGGCTGCTGGTGTCCGACCTGGCCAACCCGCTGTACGCCCGCATCATCACCGCAACCGAGACCGCGCTACAGGCCGAAGGCTATTCGTTGCTGGTGGCCAGCACGCATAACGAAAGGCGTCGCGAAGCGTCGCTGATCGACATCTTTCGCGGCCGGCGTGTTGACGCGTTGATTTTGGGCCCGTGCGAAAAAGAATCCGCCGACCTGATCGACAAGCTGTCTCAAGAAGTTCCCGTTGTGGCGCTGGACCGGGAGTTTGGCGACGTGTCCGTCGGTATCCATGTGGATCATGCAACGGGGGCGTTCCAGGCGACCCAGTATCTGCTGAACCTGGGCCACACACGGATTGCGCTGCTGACGCCGGGTACGGATTTGCGCACCGGCAAAGAGCGTATCGCGGGCTTTCGCCAAGCATTCAAAGAGCGCGGCATGGTTGCTGACCCGGCGCTGATCCGGGCGGAACAGTCCGCCATGCAGTTTGCGTTTTCCGAGGCAATGTCGCTGTTATCGCACGCGAATCGACCCACCGCGTTTGTATGCCTGGGAACCAGAATTTTGTCCGGCGTGCTGCAAGCACTGCGCCATACCGGAGACGCGGTGCCCAACGATATCAGCGTGATCAGTATTGGCGACACCGATCTGTCTCAGCTGTTCAGCCCGGCCATCACCTCGCTTAGTTGGGACCTTGAGGCGGTGGGCACTTGCGCGGCACAACTGGTCCTAAAGCAACTTGATCGCCAGAGCGCGCCCGCGCAAGGCGATCGCATCGTTATCAAGACGCAGCTGATATTGCGCGAATCGTGCGCGCCCGCAGCGCCGTCTTGACCCTACACCCTAATCAGGAACGCTCATGACACTACCGTACACCGTCACCCATCAAGATCGCCTGCTGACCGTCAACATCGAAGACGGCGTCCAGCTGCCAGGCGCCGCCCCGGGCTCGTCGATCATTCCGTTGTTCCTGGATCGGGAAAACGGCGTGTGGGTGCTGTACGGCAAGTTCGCGCCGGGCACCCGCCTGCCCACGCACTTTCATACCGGCGTCGTTCACTTCTACACCACCAAGGGGCAGTGGAACTATCTGGAATATCCCAACGACGTGCAGACGGCCGGCAGCTATCTGTACGAGCCGGGCGGCTCCGTTCACACCTTTTCAGTACCCGAGGACGCCAAGGAGCCGGCCGAAGGATTCATGGTTGTTTTCGGCGCCAACATCAACTTCATCGACGGCCAGTTCGCCAACATCCGCGATGCCGGCGCCATCGAGGATTCGATTATCGACGCGGCCAAGAAGGCAGGCTTGCCCATCCCTCGCTATATCCGCCCCAAGGGCGGCGCCGAGTTCACGCGCGACTGATCGGAGGGGGCGGGTCATGCGATTGGCATCAAAAGTGGCGCTGGTAGCCGGCGCCGGAACGTTAAGAAACTCGTTTTCCACCGCCGATCAGGTGGGCAATGGCGCAGCCTGTGCGATTCGCTTCGCCCGCGAAGGCGCGACGGTCATCTGCACCGACCGGTCCTTGGCCGCCGCGCAAGAGACCGCCCAGCAAATCCGATCGGAAGGCGGTGTGGCGGAAGCCATCGAGCTTGACGTCACGGATTCGACGCAAATCGCGCGGGTGGCGCAAGACGTGGCATCGCGCTTTGGCGGCATCGATATCCTGCACAACAATGTCGGCATCGAGATCCAGGGCGACCTGCTCGCCGTGCAAGACGACGAGTGGGACCGCGTCATGACGGTCAACGTGCGCGGGTCCATGGCGATGGCGCGCGCCTTTCTGCCGCAAATGAAGGCGCGCGGCGGCGGGGCCATCATCAACGTGTCGTCAACGGCAAGCCTGAAATGGAGCCCGATGCAATTCCTGTCGTACAGCACGGCAAAAGCGGCCGTCAACCACATGACGCGGGTCATCGCCCGTCAGTACGCGGCGGATCAGGTGCGGTGCAACTGCATCATCCCCGGCATGATCCGCACGCCGCATGCGGACGCGCTGTATGCAAGCAGCGAGGCGGCGCAAGAAGGGCATAAGGCGCGGGACGCCAGGTGCCCGATGGGGCGCCAGGGCAGCCCGTGGGATATTGCAAACGCGGCGCTGTTTCTGGCGTCTGACGAGTCGGCTTATGTCACGGGGTGTTTGATGGTGGTGGATGGGGGGTCAAGTTTGTGAGCGGCTTGCGTGGCAGGGCGCCCGCTTGCGGCAAACCGAGGCGGATAAAAACGTTCATTCGGTGATTGGCTTACGGCCGGCTTGTCCTACGCTTCTGGTTTCAGGAGGCGGACATCACCGGTCGTTCTTTTTGCCTGGCGTTCGTGGGCGGCGCGGCGTGGGTGCAGTGTTTCCCGGTATTGCCCGGCGCCTTCGTTCTGTCGCTGATAGGCGTTGCTGCCGTCGTTGCTGCCGTCGTTGTGGCCGTCGTTTCGGCCGTCGTTTCGGCCGGCGTTGCGGCTGCGGATCGCCTGCGATGCCGCGCCGGTTCTTTGCGCGTTGTCTGTGCTCTTGTGCTGGGCCTTTGCGCCGGCACGCTTAACGCGTGCCTTCAAGCGCACCTGCGCCTTGACGATTCACTGGCGGACTTGCATCAGGACCAAGTCTCCCGCCTGACCTTGCGCGTAGCCGAGCTGCCGGACGGCGATGACCGGCATCATCGCTTCATCGCCGAACGAGCCGAGCCCGCGCGCCCGGGCATTCCGTCTCGCATCCAGGTCACATGGCAAGCGCCGCCGGGGGCGACGGCCCCGCTGCCCGCACTGCTGCCCGGCCAGGTCTGGCGCATGGCGCTTGTGTTGCGGCGACCGCATGGCGTACTGAACCCGGCAGGGCCGGACGCGGAAGGGCGCATGTTCGCTCGGGGTTTGCGGGCGGTGGGCACGGTGCGTGGGCGGCCGCAGTTGTTGGATGACAAGCCTTGGGCGTCGGCGGGGGTGGCCATCGAACGGGCGCGACACCACGTGCGCGTGGGTCTGCGGCAAGCCTTGGGGCAACACCGTTACGCACCGGTGTTGATCGCACTGGCCATTGGCGACCAAGCGGGCGTGGCGCGCGATGACTGGCGCATCTTCAACCGCAGCGGCATTACGCATCTGGTATCGATCAGTGGCATGCACGTGACGTCTATCGCGGGTATCGCGGGCGTGCTGGTGGCGGCGGGGTGGCGGCGGGCGCGATGGCGTGGGACGGGCTTGCCGGAATTCGTGCCGTCGCGCGTGGCCGGCGGCGCGGCGGCGGCAGTGGTGGCGCTGCTGTATTGCCTGCTGGCGGGATGGGGCGTGCCGGCCCGGCGCACGTTCTTCATGTTGTCGGTGGTGCTGGCGGCGGTGATGTCGCGGCTGCCGCTCACGGCGGGCAGGGTGTTGGCGTGCGCTGGGGCGGGCGTGGTGGCGTTGGACCCGTGGGCGCCGTTGTCGGCGGGGTTCTGGCTGTCTTTCGGCGCGGTGGCGATATTGCTGCGCATTGCCGAGCTGCCGTTTGATGCCGAGGCGGGCTGGCGCCGCCGTTGGGCAAGCCGGTTGGCACAAGCCACGCGTTTGCAGCTGTTGGTCACACTGGGCTTGACGCCGCTGCTGGCGTTTCTGGTGTATCAGGTATCCGTCGGATCGCCCCTGGCCAATGCCGTGGCAATTCCGTCCGTGACGTTCATCGTCACGCCCTTGGCGTTGCTGTGCGCGGCGCTGTCCGTGTTGCCCGGTGCGCAGGCGGTGGCCGCGTGGGTCGGCCAGGTGGGGTTGGCGGCGTTCGACTACACCATGGCCCCGGTGGCGTGGGTAGGCAATGCTGATTGGGCCAGCTTTGCCGTGGCGGCGGCGCCTTGGCCTTGGCTGCTGGTCGCGGTATCCGGCATGGTATGGGCCTTGCAGGTGCGCGGCTGGCCAGCGCGACACCTTGGCTGGGTCTGCATGCTGCCCCTGCTGTGCTGGCGGCCGGACAAGCCCGATCCCGGCCATTGGCGCATGACGGCCCTGGACGTGGGGCAGGGCAGCGCCATCCTGGTCGAAACGGCAACGCAGACCCTGCTGTTCGATGCCGGCCCGCGCCATTACGGCGGCAGCGACGCGGGCGATCGAGTCGTGGCGCCGTTCATGCAGGCGCGCGGTATCGATGTGCTGGATGTGCTGGTGCTGTCCCACGCCGACCAAGACCACGTCGGCGGCGCGCGAGCGGTGCTGGCGGCGGTACCGGTGCGGCGTAGTTATGCGTCATTTGATGTGGCGGCGTTTGTACGGCGGGATGCCAGTGTGTGGCCGGTGGTGGGGACGGTGGGCGGGACGGTAGGTGGGAGGCGGGGCTGGACGGTAGGCGGGGCGGCGAAAGGGACGGTAGGCGGCACGGCGAAAGGGACGGTAGGCGGGACGGCGGGTGGGACGGAGGGAGGGACGGCGGGTGGGACGGAGGGAGGGACGGTGGGTGGGCCGGCGTCGGGTGCGGCGTCGAGCCAAGCGGCGCCCGGCACGCCGTCCACGCTGCCCGATCGTACGTTGCGCTGCCGCCGCGACGACTCCTGGGAGACGGACGGCGTGCGGTTCACCTTTCTGCATCCCACCAACGGCGGCAACGGCGAACCGGTGGACCGGAACGCGGACAGCTGCGTGTTGTTCGTACAGGGAGCCAGCCATTCGCTATTGCTGACAGGCGACATCGGCGTGGCGCAGGAACGCGAACTCGTCGCACGCGGGGTGCCTAAAACCGATGTGGTGCTGGCCCCGCACCACGGCTCAGCCTCGTCATCCGGGCGCGACTGGGTACGCGCCGTGCAAGCCACTCATGCCATTGCGCAAGCGGGCCATCTAAACCGTTTCCGCCATCCCGCCCCGGCGGTGGAGCGGCGTTGGCTAGCGGCGGGGGCGGTGTTCTGGCGTAGTGACCGGGACGGCGCGGTGATGGCTCTATCCACTGCAAACGGTCTGTCGGTTTGGTCGCAGCGTGGTGACGGTGCGCGCTACTGGCATGGGCGATGACTGTCGGCTAAGGCGCGATAGGCAAGCGCGTGGGGACGGTTAGACGCGGACCGCAGCCAGTCTAGCCGCCGCTGTGCTACCCCACACCCATCACCAACCGATCAAACAAATCGTCCCCGCCCATCTGTCCGCCCTTAAGCATCAACTCCACACCATCCACCACGGAGTTGTCGCTGCGCGCAACGCTGACGGTGACGCCGGGCGCCAACACACATCGGAACTGCAAACCCCACAAACCCAGCGCCAGCGTGGCTTGGCTTGATGTGTCGCCGCCGGCGATGCCGACCCGTGCAAGCCGGGTTCCCGCTTGCGCGCTGGCGGTGATGATGGCGGCGGCAAGCTGTGCGGTGGCGCGGGCGGCACTGGCGGCCTGGCCGCTGGTAACGGCTTGGTCCGGGCGGTCGGTGTGGACGAGCACGTTGTGTCCTTGCGCCAAGGCTGCGGTCGCCAGGCGGACTTGCTCTGCCACGTAGGTGGGTGATTCCAGCAGCGCTTGTACTTTCAGCGGCTGGTGCGTGTAGCGGGTGCTGGCGGCAATCTGCCGCGCGGTGACGGGTGACAAGCTGCCGGCCATGACAAGCACCGGGCCGGAGGCGGCGGGGAGCGGTGCCTCGCCACTGGGTAAAAAGGCAGCGGCATCGCGGCCGGCAATCTTGCCACGATGCTCTGCCGTCGTTCCATCGGGTCCAGCCAGCCCGTGGTTACGCTGAAACACGCTTGCGTCGCGCTCGAACGCCGCTGCGCGCGCCAGCGCCTGCTGTACGCTGCTTGGGCCAACCGCCAACAACGGCGCACTTGCCGCCGCGCGCCAGATCAGGCGGCCAATCACGGCGAGTTGCTCGTCGTCCGTCACGTCGAACAGGACCGGGCCGTCACTGGTGTTGATCAGGTCGTCGATCCAGGCATCCAGTTGGGCGACGTCGTTCGCACCCATCGCACCCGTCGCACCCATCGCACCGATCGCACCCGTCGCACCCATCGCACCGATCGCACCCATCGCACCGATCGCACCAGGTGCACCAGGCGCACCAGGCGCACCAGGCGCACCAGACGCACCAGGCGCACCAGACGCACCCGACGCACCCGACGCACCGGCATCCCCAGCACCCCGCAAACGCGGATACGCAATATGCGGCACCGACCGAATCCCCTCCAGCCCTTGCGCGGCCAGATGCCGTCGTAAGTCCGCCTCATGCATCGGCGTGACCGGGTGCTGGCTCATCACCGGATGCCGGTCAATGCGATACACCTCCGGCGCGGCCCCCGCGCGGGCGAACAATTGGGCAAAGCTGCAATAGCGTCCGATGCTGGGTTGCCCGCCCACAATCGGTACCAGCCGGTTCGGCATGTGTCGCCGCAGTTCGCGGATGGCGACGCCGATGCTGCCGACGTGCGGGGCGCTGTCGAAGGTGGAACAGCACTTGTAATGCAGCACGCGTGCGCCGGTGCCGGCCATGAAGCGGCCGACAGAACGTAGTTCCGTTTCCATATCGGTGGGGGACATGGCGCGCGCGGCGCCCGCGATGCCGATGGCGTCCAGCGGGCCGGCGCGGCGCAGTTGTTCAGGCGTGGGCACGCCCAGGAACAGCAAGCCGCGCAGGCCAGCGCGCGCGACTTCGGCCAGCGTGTCGGTGGCGCCGGTGAAATCGTCGCCGTACCAGCAGATGCTTGGTGCGGTCAGGCTGCTTGCGGCATTTGCGCTGCCCGCGTCATCGGCATGGCCTGGGCCGTCGTGATCTTTGGCGCTGCCCGCCCCACTGCCAGCGCTAACAACCCCCGCAGTCATGCCCGCCCACCAAAAAATTCCAACGCCCGCTTCAACTCGGGCGCGTTCCGCGCAACGTCGTCCAACGCCTGTCCATCCCGCACCGCCTGCCACGCTTGCCGAATGCTCTGCACGCCCGCTGCCGGCCCATCCGGGTGCGCCAGAATTCCTCCACCGGACATGAACATCAAATCATCGGTGCGCACGGCCGCCCACGTGGCGGGCACGGTGCCGGCCCATTGGCCGGACGAGAACGCGGGCATGACCGGGTCGTCGATGCCGGGCGTGAGCGAGGCCAGGCAGTCGCGCGCGGATTCCACGACTTCGCTGTCTTCCTGCGCGAACTTGCCTTGCAGGCCGTGCACGTGCATATGGTCCACGCCGGCCAGACGCCACAGGGTTTGATACGCCTGAAAGCCGATGCCCAGCAAGGGCGCGCGTGACAAGGCGCCGAAGCCGTTGCGATGGCCGTGCAAGGCCAGCGGCGTGCTGCGGCGCAGGGTCTGGATGGCGGAAAAGCCGCACCAGTTCAGGCTGGCCATGACGCAGGTGCCGCCCTCGCGTTCGATCAGGTCGGCGTGGCGGCGCATGGCATCGGTTTCGTCGCTGATGTTGAACGCCACCATCACTTGGCGGCCGGTGCGTTCGCGGTGGGCGCGCACTACCGCCATGACGGCGGCGACGCGTTGCGCCAGCGGCGCGTGCGCGGGGTTGGCGCACACCTCGTCGTCCTTGATGAAGTCCACGCCGGCCGCGCACAGCTGGGCGACCAGATGCGCGGTCTGCTCGGGCGACAGGCCCACGTTGGGCTTGATGATGGTGCCTACCAGCGGTCCCGTTGTCACACCCGTCAATTGGCGCGTGCCGGCGATGCCTACTTGCGGCATGTCGAATTGGGCGCGGTAGTTGGCGGGCAGCTCCATGCTTTCCAGGCGCAGGCCGGTGACTTCGCCCAGGTCGTACAGGTTGCCACCGACGGTGGCTGCCAGCGTGGGCAAGTTGGCGCCTACGTTGGCCACGGGAAAGGCGATGCGGACGCGGGCGCGCTGGTACCTGCCCGGCATGCCGCCCGCTTGGCGTGCCAGCCAGGCGTTGGGCAGGCTGGGCGTGTCGGTGGTGTCCAGCAGGTCGATGGATTCAATGCGCGCGCGGGCCCGGGCGCGCAGCTCGTCGGTTTCGCCTTGCACGCGGGTGAAGGTGCCGCAGGACTGCTCGCCCGCCATCACTTCGGCGACCCGCGCGGGGTCCATCGGGGTTTCGATCAGGTAGGTCGCGCTAAAGGACTGGGAATTCATAGGCTTGGGAATTCAAAGGTGGCGGCGGGCGGCAATGTTGGGTCAGCAAGGGACAGCAGGCACCGGCAGGCGTCCGCAGATCAAAGGCGCGACAAATCCGGGAACGGGCGGACCGGGTCCTTGCCGTCCCAGCCGTTGGCGCTTTCTCGGATCAAGTCGAACAATCGGCCCTTGGGGCCAGCCACTTCCGACAGTTCGATGACGGTGCCCGGGTGGTATTCGGTGTCGAAGTAGATGAAGCGGCCTTTCTCGCCGACTTCGCCGCTCATCTTGGGCTTGAAGCCCTGGGCCAGCAGGCGTTCTAGATCGGCGTCGTAGCTTTCGGTCCAGTAGGCCACGTGTTGCAGGCCGGTGCGGCCGGCTTGCAGGAAGTCGCGGTACATCGACGGCACGTCGTTGCGCGTCTGGATCAGTTCAACCTGCACGAAGCCGGAGTTGGCCAGCGCCACGGAATTGTGCGGCTGGTGGCTTTCGCCGTCGTACTGGTAATTGACGATCGGCACGCGCGGGTTGTAGTACCACGGGCCCACACCCAGCGTGTTGCTCCAGTACTCCATGGCGGCTTCGATGTCGTGCACCACATAACCGAGTTGGCGGATTTCGCCCAGGAAACGACTCATGATGGATCTTTATAAAAGGAAAACGAAGAGGGGGGACGCGGCCCCCCCC